>NZ_NHSK01000150.1 GCF_016653355.1 Rhodoplanes elegans
GCGCGGGAGCCGGGGCCGGCGCGGCGACGCGCTTACGGACAGCGGCCTTCGCAGCGGGCTGCTTCGCGGCAGGCTTCTTGACCGGGGCCTTCTTGGCCGCGGGCTTCTTGACGGCGACCGGCTTCTTCGCGGCCGTCTTGCTGACGGCGGCCTTCCTCGAGGCGGTCTTCTTGGGCGCGGCCGCCTTCGCGGCGGGCTTGCGGGCAGCGGTCTTCTTCGCGGCGGGCTTCTTGGCAGCCGTCTTCTTCACGGCCGGCTTCTTCGCCGCGGCCTTCTTCGCGGCCGGCGCCTTCGCGGTGGTCTTCTTGGCGACCGGCTTCTTGGCCGCCGTCTTCTTGGCGGCCGGCGCCTTGGCGACGGTCTTCTTGGTCGCCGCGCTCTTGGTCGCGGCGGCCTTGGCGGGCTTCGCGGCGGACTTGGCGGCAGGCTTCTTCGATTTGGCCTTCGGCGCGGCCTTCTTCGCGGTCTTTGCCATGTGGGATGCTCCCGATCTCGACTGGGCTCGACGTTACGGCAACGGAATGGCCAGGATCATCGAACACCGAGAAGAACCGTGCGGGGACGCGGACGACGTCGCGGCGCTCCTGTCGGGCACACCGGATTCGACCATTCCGCGATGCTCCATGGCCATCGGCGCTGAACCCCGATCGTCCGACCGAGGCGACTGCTCGGTGTGCGCGACCGGGAGTGCGAAGCCCGCGGCGATCCGTGGATCCTGGGAAGGAGCCGACCTCGTCGGCAGATGACCGCATCGGGCGCGTTCTTCTCGATAGTCACGATCTTGCGCTCGCGCAACCGATTCGCCAACCGAGCCGCACGCTTTTCATGTCATGTCGGACGTGAGCTGACGGCAGCGCGCGCTCCATCTTTCACGACGACACCGCGCTTGCAACGCCTTTCGTGCGACGTCTCGCCCGCTCCGTCGCGTTCGCGACCATCACGTCCGCGGCGATGCGTCGCCGTCGCCGATGGCGGCGAGCGCCGCCGGGCGCGGGCCGCCGGTCGCCCAGTCGACGAGCGTGACCGGATGCACGACCGGGATCGCCGTCGCGCCCGCGAGCTGCGTGATGCAGCCGATGTTGCCGGCCGCGATGACGTCCGGCGCGAGCCCCTCGAGGGCGGCGATCTTGCGATCGCGCAGACGGTCCGACAGGTCGGGCTGGAGGATGTTGTAGGTGCCGGCCGAGCCGCAGCACAGGTGCCCCTCGGGCACGTCGCGCATCGTGAAGCCGAGCCGTGCCAGCACCTCCTTGGGCTGCCGCACGACCTTCTGGCCGTGCTGCAGCGAGCACGGCGCCTGATAGGCGACCGTGAGGGCCGGCACCGGCGCCCGCTTCATGTCGACCAGACCGTGCAGCACCTCCGACACGTCGCGCACCTTGGCGGCGACCCGCGCCGCCGTGTCGGCGAAGGCCGGGTCGGTGCGCAGCATGAAGCCGTAGTCCTTCATCGTGGTGCCGCAGCCGGACGCGGTCGAGACGATCGCGTCCAACCCCGCGCCGTCGAGCTCCGCCGCGAAGGCCGTCACGTTGGCGCGCGCCGCGGCGAGCGCGTGATCCTCGTCGCCCATGTGATGCGTGACCGAGCCGCAGCAGCCCTCGCCGGCCGGCAGCACCACGTCGTAGCCGTGCCGGGTCAGCACCCGGACGGCGGCGGCGTTGATGTCGGGCGACAGCACCCGCTGGACGCAGCCGGACAGGAGCCCGACGCGGCCGCGCCGCGGCCCCTCCGCCGGAAACACCCGGCCCGACGGCGTCGGTGCCGGCAGCAGGCGCGCCGGCGCGAGCCGCAGCATGGCGGCGAGCCGCGAAAACCCGGCGCGGGCGAGCAGCGGCGCCAGCGGCTTGCCGAGCGTCGCGGCGGCACTCGCCAGGCGGAACAGCCGCGGGTTCGGAATGCTGCGGGCGAGCAGCATGCGGAGCAGCCGGTCGTGCCACGGCCGCCGATAGGTCTCGGCGATGTGGGTGCGGGCGTGGTCGACGAGGTGCATGTAGTGCACGCCCGACGGGCAGGTGGTCATGCAGGAGAGGCACGAGAGGCAGCGATCGATGTGCTTCGCCTCCTCGGGCCCCGCCGGCCGGTCGGCCTCCAGCATGTCCTTGATCAGGTAGATGCGGCCGCGCGGGCTATCGAGCTCGTCGCCGAGCAGCACATAGGTCGGGCAGGTCGCCGTGCAGAAGCCGCAATGGACGCAGGCCCGCAGGATCTTGTCGGCCTCGGCGATGGCCGGGTCGGCCAGTTGGGCGAGAGAGAACTCGGTCCTCATGACGCGCTCACACCCCCGCCCACATCCGCCCGGGGCACAGCACGCCGCGGGGATCGAAGCTCTCCTTGACCCGCCTGGTCAGCACCGCGAGCGGTCCCGGCTGCGGCTCGAACACGTCGACCACGGCGCGCACCGCCGCGGGCGCACGGATCAAGGTCGCGTGGCCGCCGCAGCGCGCCGTCGCGGCCCGCACGGCCGCCGCACCCGCGTCGGCCGACGGCGCGACCGCCGCCCACACCAGACCGCCGGCCCAGTCGAGCAGCACCTCGGCCTCGGTCGCGGCGGCGATCAGGGCGGCGACCTCGGCGCCGCGCGACGGCGCCGTCGAGATGCGCCACACCGGCCGGTCAGTGTCCGGTGAACCGGAGGAGCGGAACGGCGTGACGTCTCGCACGGTCGTCCAGAGCGCGCGCGAGGCGTCGACGGCGAGACATTCGCAGGCCCCGTGCGCGGCGAGGAGACGCAAGAGTCCGTCGCGGCGATGGGCCACCGAAGGTCCGACTCCTTCCAGCCGGAGCGCCGTGACGGCGCGACCGTCCGGCAGGCCGGCGACGCCGGTGCGCCCCGCGACGCCGGCCGGCAGATGCGCGGCGGCCGACACCTCGAAGGGCGAGCCCATCGCGGCCGCCATGGCGGCGACGGCCGCCTCGGGCGACAGCCCGAGGACCAGCACGCTCGCCTCGGTCTCAGCCCGCGGCAGGGTCTTGATGGTCACGTCGGTCAGCGCCGCGAGCGTGCCGAACGAGCCGGCCATCAACTTGGAGAGGTCGTAGCCGGTGACGTTCTTCACCACCCGGCCGCCGGCCTTGAACGTCTCGCCGCGCCCCGACACGGCGGCGAAGCCGAGGAAATGGTCGCGCGCCGCCCCGGCCTTGATGCGTCGCGGGCCGGACAGGTTCGTCGCCAGAACACCGCCGAGCGAGCCAGCGCCGGGCTCGCCGCCGAGCAGCGCCGAAAAGTCCATCGGCTCGAAGGCGAGTTCCTGATTGTTCTCGGCGACCAGCGTCTGCACGGCGGCGATGGGGGTTCCGGCGCGGGCCGAGAGCACCAGCTCCTTCGGCTCGTAGAGCGTGATGCCGGCGAGGCCGGACAGGTCGAGGGTGGCGTCGGTCTGGGCCGGCCGCCCGAGCGCGCGCTTGGAGCCGCGCCCGACCACCTCGAGCGTCTTGCCGGCCGACACGGCCCAGCGCACGGCCTCCTCGGCCTCGGCGGCATCGCGGGGAGCGAGGGGGGCGGTCATGGTGCTTCCACCTTCATCGATTCCGGCGGGCGCTCGATTCCGGCGTCCGTCATGGCCGGGCTTGTCCCGGCCATCCACGTCCTTGTCCGGGGCGCGCGTACAAGCAGGCGGCATCCGCCCGCATCGTGGATGCCCGGCACGAGGCCGGGCATGACGCCGAATGTCAGGGCCGACGCCGAGAACATCACGGTGGGCATCAGAACCTCGGGATGTCGGGGAACGGCAGCTTGCCGCCGGAGACGTGCATGCGGCCGAGCTCGGCGCAGCTGGACAGCTCCGGAAACACCTTGCCGGGGTTGAGCAGGCCCTTCTGGTCGAAGGCACATTTGAGCCGCTGCTGGTGGTCGAGATCGACCGTGGAGAACATGGTCGGCATCAGGTCGCGCTTCTCGACGCCGACGCCGTGCTCGCCGGTCAGGACCCCGCCGACCTCGACGCAAAGGCGCAGGATGTCGGCCCCGAACGCCTCGGCCCTCGCGAGCTCGCCGGCATCGTTGGCGTCGTAGAGGATCAGCGGGTGGAGGTTGCCGTCGCCGGCGTGGAACACGTTGGCGCAGCGCAGCCCGTACTTTTCCGACAGCTCGCGGGTGCGCTGCAGGACATAGGGGAGCTTGGCGCGCGGGATCGTGCCGTCCATGCAGTAGTAGTCGGGCGAGATGCGGCCGACCGCCGGGAACGCCGCCTTGCGGCCCGCCCAGAACAGGAGCCGCTCCTCCTCCGACGCCGACACCCGTACCGTGACGGCGCCGCAGTCGCGGGCGATGCCCGACACGGTCTCGACCAGGTGGTCGCACTCGGCCCGCGGCCCGTCGAGCTCGACGATCAGGATCGCCTCGACGTCGAGCGGGTAGCCGGCGTGGACGAACTCCTCCACGGCCGCGGTGGCGAGCCGGTCCATCATCTCCATGCCGCCCGGGATGATCCCGGCCGCGATGATCTTGCCGACACAGTCGCCGGCCGCCTCCGGGGTCTCGAAGCCGATGAGCAACGCGCGCGCCGTCTCCGGCTTCTGCAGGATGCGCACCGTGACCTCCGTCACCACACCCAGAAGTCCTTCGGAGCCGGTCACGACGCCCAAGAGGTCGTAGCCGCCGGCGTCGAGATGGGCGCCGCCGAGCCGCACCACCTCGCCGGTCATCAGCACCATCTCGCAGCCGAGCACGTTGTTGGTGGTGAGGCCGTATTTGAGGCAGTGCACGCCGCCCGAGTTCTCGGCGATGTTGCCGCCGATCGTGCAGGCGATCTGCGAGGACGGGTCGGGCGCGTAATAGAAGCCGGCGTGCTCGACCGCCTTGGTGATGGCGAGGTTGGTGACGCCCGGCTCGACCACGGCGACGCGGTCGGAAAAGTCGATCCGCCGGACCTTGCTGAACTTGCCCATGCCGAGCAGCACGCCGTCGCCGAGCGGCAGGGCGCCGCCCGACAGCGAGGTGCCGGCGCCGCGCGGCACCACCTTGACGCCGTTGTCGAAGCAGAAGCGCAGCACCTGCGAGACCTGCTCGGTGGTGCTCGGCAGGACGACGACGAGGGGGAGCTGGCGATAGGCGGTGAGCCCGTCCGATTCGTAGGGCCGCATCTCGCGCTCGGTCGCGATCACGCCCTCGCCCGGCACGATGCGCCGGAGCGCCGCGACGATCTCGTCGCGCCGCGCGAGCACGGCCGCGTCGGGCGCCGGCATCCGCACGCTCATGGGGATCCTCCCGGTGATCCTTGTTCTCGTTGCATCCACTCTACAGCCAATTGACCGGCGGCGAACAGGACCGGCATGATCGCACCGGCCGCGCCCTGGCGCCGGCCGTGCAGTCTTCCGATCTCGTGTCTCGCCCGGCACCGGACCTCATCGGCCGTCCCGGGCACCCGTTCATTCAGGAGTAGAACTTTGGAAATCCGTTCGATCATGGTGGCGATGGCCGCCTCCGCGGCCCTCGTCGCGGCGACCACGGTGGCGCCGGCCCAGGAGGCCCCGAAGGCCTTCGCCCAGTGCAAGGCGTGCCACAAGGTGGAGGCCGGCAAGAACGGCGTCGGTCCGTCGCTGTTCGGCATCTACGGCAGCAAGCTCGGCCAGGTGGCCGGCTTCAAGTATTCCGACGCCCACCTGAAGTTTTCCCAGCAGACCGTCGACGAGGCGTTCCTGACCAAGTACCTGGCCGACCCCAAGGGCACCATCCCGGGCAACAAGATGGTCTTCGCGGGCCTGAAGAACCCGGACGACGTCAACGCGGTGATCGCCTATCTCAAGACCGTGAAGTAATGCGACGAGGCTGCCGCGGCCGGCGCCGACCGGTGCCGGCCGCGGCGCCACGCGATCGAGGGGCGCGCCGCCGCCGCGCGGGTGACGCTCCGAACGCGAGCGCCGCCACGGCCCTCGGAGGCGCCCAGCCCCCGATTGATGGTCGCGGCGTGCCGTCCTAGGCTCGGGGGCGAAGGGCTTTGACCCCCGTCAACACCGGCCCCTGCCCGCCTTCTAGCATCGACCCCTGCAACGAGAGGACGCCGGCCGGCCGGGACCGGTCCGCGCGTCACGGGAGTGAAGCATGATCAAGGACATCGTCGTGAACCTCGCGCTCGTCGGCGACCGCGATCCGGCCGCGAGCTACGCGATCTCGATCGGGCGCGCCTTCGGGGCGCACGTCACCGGCGTGGTGTTCGTCTACGACCCGGTGATCTCGCCGAGCATCATGGACGGGGTCTCGGCCGAGTGGATCGACGCCCAGCGCGACGAGAGCCGCACCATCGCCCAGACCGCGATCGAGCGATTCGAGCGGGCCGCCGAGCTCGCCGGCGTCCAGTCCGGCCACCGGGTGATCGAGGCGACGCTCGGCGGCGCCACCGACATGTTCGGCCGCATCGCGCGGCGCTTCGACCTCGCCGTCGTGGGCCAGCGCGAGCCCGACCGGATGTCGCCGGCCGACCTGTTCGCCGAGGGCGCGCTGTTCGAGTCCGGCCGGCCGGTCGTTATGGTGCCCTACATCCAGAAGGCCGGCCTCGCACTCGACCGCGTGCTGATGTGCTGGGACGGCAGCCGCACGGCGGCCCGCGCGATGGGCGACGCCCTGCCCTTCCTGTCGCGCGCCGCCCAGGTCGACGTGGTGATCGTCGCGACCGGGCGCTCGAAGAGCGACGAGATCCCCGGCGCCGATGTCGGCCACCATCTCGCCCGCCACGGCATCAAAGTTGACGTCAAGCGCATCGTCGCCGAGGACGTCGACGTGCCGAACACGATCCTGTCCTATGCGGCCGACGTCTCGGCCGATCTCATGGTGATGGGCGGCTACGGCCACTCGCGGCTGCGCGAGTTCGTGCTCGGCGGCGCGACGCGCGGCATCCTCGGCTCGATGACCGTGCCGGTGCTGATGTCGCATTGAGGCCGACGCGCCCTGCGCCGGTCGCGATCCTCGTGCCCCGGACGAGGCCCGTCAGGCCGCAGGCCTGATGGGCCGAAGAGTCGGGGCCCAGGGCCGCGGGTTCCGCGCCGGCTCTAAAACGAATGCCCGGCCGCGAGGCCGGGCATGGCGGTCGGTGCGGGCAAACGCGCTCAGTGCACCGTGTGGCGGCGCGGCGGCAGGACGGCCTGGTCGAGGGCGAGGCCGTCGAGGCGCTCGGCATAGGGGCAGAAGGCGGGCGCCCGGCTGACCGCGACCGGTGCGCGGGCCAGCCAGTCGCTGCACAGCTCGGCCGAGCGGCAGGCCTGGCAGGAACGGATGACGCTGCCCAGCGCGCGGCCGAAATAGCTGTCGACCTCCTCGTCGCACTCGATCCCCAACCGTTCCATCATCTCGCCGATGTTGGCGGAAAATCGGTCGAATCTGTCGAAATCGCGCATTGTCGTCTCCGCGGCGCGGCATCGTCCGGCCGGCACCGTGGGGATACTGGATTGTCCGGACTCGACCGTCCTTGATCTTTGGCAACCGGGTTTTTGATCTGCAGCAAACGCCCTGCCGTCACCCGCTGCGGTATCCCGGGACGGAGGGCTCAGGCGGCGTCCTCGGCCGGCCACGGCGCCTGGACCACGAGGCCGCGGGCGCGCGCATCGACCACGCCGAGCGCCCGCAGCACCAGGAGCACCACGGCCTGGACGGCGTCGCGCTGCTTCGCCGGATCCGCGTCGACCGAGGCGGCCGGGCCGATCAGCGCCTCGACGAGCGCGCCGAGAATCGCGTCGGCGGCGATGCGCACGTCCTGCTCGGGCAGCCGTCCGGTGGCGATCGCGGTCTTGATGCAGCCCTCGATCACGCCCGTGATGGCGCGCCGGCAGGCGAGCCGCTGCGCCTCGATCTCCGGCTCGACCGGCTCGGCCAGCACGGCGAAGACGAGGCGGCGCTGGCGCAGCGCCCGGCCGGCGAAGCTCGTCACCGCGGCGGCGAGCCCGGAGAGCGGCCCCGGCGCGGCGCCGGCCGCCTTGGCCATGGCGGCGACCTCCTGCTCGCTCACCTGCTCCAGCAGCGCGGCGACGAGATCGGCCTTGGCCGGGAAGTAGCGATAGACCGTGCCGGCCGCGATGCCGGCGCGCTCGGCGACCGGCACGATCTGCACGCCGGCCAGCCCCTGAGCGCTGGCGACGGCGCGGGCCGAGGCGAGAATGTCGTCGCGCCGGGCGGCGAGGCGCTCGATGACCCGTTCGGTGCGGCGGTAAGGCATGGTGTCGGGTCTCGGCGATGATTTTTCGTAAACAAGATATGAGTCGAGATTCAGACCCTGCCGCGCCGCGCCCCGTCATGCAAGCGAAACCGCGCCGCCCGCCACCGTCGCCGGGATGGCACCGAGACGGTGGCGGGCCGGCCGAGAGCCCGCGGCTATGCGCCCTGCGCCGCCAGCGCCTTTGCGCGGATGCCCGCGAGCGTCGCGGTCGGCGTGATCGCCTCCGGGTCGATCTTCAGGTGCAGGATCGCCGGCAGCCCGGAGTCTTGCGCGGCCCGGAAGGCCGGGGCGAAATCTGCCGTCGTCGCGACCGTCGCGCCGAATCCGCCGAACGCCCGCGCATAGGCGGCGAAGTCGGGATTCTTCAACGTCGTCGCCGAGACACGGCCCGGATACTCGCGCTCCTGATGCATCCGGATGGTGCCGTAGATGCCGTTGTCGCAGACCAGCACGATCACCGGCAGGCCGTACTGGACGGCAGTGGCGAGCTCCTGCCCGTTCATCAGGAAATCGCCGTCGCCGTTGATCGAGACGACGGTGCGGTCCGGATGCAGCCGCTTCATCGCGACGGCGGCCGGCACCGCGTAGCCCATCGAGCCCGAGATCGGCGCCACCTGGGTGGCGAAGCGGCGGAACCGGTAGAAGCGGTGAATCCAGCCCGCATAGTTGCCGGCCCCGTTGGTGACGAACGAGTCGGGCGGCAGATTGTCCCGCAGCCACAGCATCACCTGGCCGAGATTGACGCCGCCCGGCACCTCGGTCGGCGTCTCGGACCAGGCGATGTAATCGGCATGCGCGGTCGCGGCGGCGCCGGCCCACGGCACACGATCGAGCGGCGCGAGCCCGGCCGCGGCCGTCGCGAAGGCCACCGGCGTCGCGTTGATGGCGAGATGCGGCCGATAGACCTTGCCGAGCTCCTGCACGCCCGGATGGACGTGCACGAAGCTCATCTGCGGACCCGGGATGTCGATCAGCTCGTAGCCCTGCGACGGCAGCTCGCCGAGCCGCCCGCCGACCAGCAGCACCAGGTCGGCATCCTTCACCCGCGCCAGCAGCTTCGGGTTCGGCCCGATGCCGAGATCGCCGGCGTAGCAGGGATGCAGCGCGTCGAAGAGATGGGCGCGGCGGAACGTGGTGGCGACCGGCAGGTCGAAGCGCGACGCGAAGTCGGCGATCGCCCGGCAGCCCTCGTCGGTCCACCGGCTGCCGCCGAGCAGCATCACGGGGCGCTGCGCGCCCGCGAGCATCTCGCGCAGCCGCGCGAGGTCGGCGGCACCGGCTGCGATGTCGACGGGCGCGAAGGCCGGTGCCGGCGGCGCCTCGATGCGCTCGACCAGCACGTCCTGCGGCAGCGCCACGACCACGGGGCCGGGCCGGCCCGCGGTCGCCTCGTAGAAGGCGCGCGAGACGAGCTCCGGCATGCGGGCCGGATCCGTGATCTCGACCACCCACTTCGCCATGCCGCCGAACATCGCCCGGTAGTCGACCTCCTGGAACGCCTCGCGCTCCTTCTGATCGCGCCCGACCTGGCCGATGAACAGGATCATCGGGCTCGAGTCCTGCTGGGCGATGTGGATGCCGGGCGAGGCGTTGGTGGCGCCGGGACCACGCGTCACGAAGCACACGCCGGGCCGCCCCGTCGTCTTGCCGACCGCCTCGGCCATCATGGCGGCGCCGCCCTCCTGCCGGCACACCGTGACGGCGATGTCGCGATCGTGGAAGGCGTCGAGCACGGCGAGATAGCTCTCGCCGGGAACACAGAACACGTGCTGCACGTCGTTGACGACGAGCTGGTCGACCAGCGCTTCGGCGGCCGTGCGCAGATTGCCTTGCGGACGCATGAATTGACTTTCCCGGGATGGGGGCGACGGAGGCCCGGCACGCCCCGCGGGCGCGCGAGGCGATCTTCGCGGCCGGCGCGGAGCTGTCAACGGCTCCTGTAAGCCGTGTGTAAGTCGCTGCAGCTAATACGTCTTTCGATGCGGCCTTCCGGTCACGTCGATGTGGATTCGCGACGCGACCGACGGTCGCCCTGACGACCGGCCGGTTAATTCGTAGTAAAGACCCGCCGAGGCGTGCGGCACGCGAAGAACACGTCGCATCGAACCGGATGCGCGGCCGCACGCCCGGGGTGTCGGACGAGAGTGCAGGACGAGATGGTTGCAACGACGAGGCGGCGCGCCGCGGGCGCGGACGAGCGGCCGATCCGCCGGGGACGGCTCGGGCCGATGCTCGGCCTGACGGCGCTCGCGCTGGTGCTCACGGCGGCGGGCCCGACGCATGCCGACACGCTGCAGGCGGCGCTGGTGCGCGCCTATCAGACCAATCCGGTCCTCAATGCCGAGCGGGCCCGCCAGCGCGGCACCGACGAGGACGTGTCGATCGCGTTGTCGGGCTATCGGCCACAGATCGCGGCGGCACTCAGCCCGAGCCTGATCGCGTTGCGCAACCTGACCCCGGCCGGCGACACCCAGCGGGCGACGCTGCGCGGCTATACGGCGCAGGTCACCATCAACCAAGTGCTGTTCAACGGCTTCCGTACCGGCAATCAGGTCCGCCAGGCCGAATCGCAGGTGCAGTCCGGCCGCGAGGCACTGCGCGGCGTCGAGCAGTCGGTGCTGCTCGACGCCGTCACGGCCTACATGAGCGTGGTCGCCAACCAGTCGCTGGTCGAGGCGCAGCGCGCCAACGTCACGTTTCTGCGCGAGACACTCGGCACCACCCGCAAGCGGCTCGACGCCGGCGACGTGACGCCGACCGACGTCGCCCAGGCCGAGGCGCGGCTCGCCCGCGGCAACGCCGATCTCAATTCCGCCGAGGTCAATCTGGCGATCGCCCAGGCGACCTACGAGCAGGTGATCGGCGCACCGCCCGGCCGCCTCGCCGCGGCCGAGCCGATCGACCGGCTGCTGCCGCGCGGCCGCGCCGAGGCGGTCTCACTCGCCCGCCGCGAGAACCCGGCCGTCAAGGGCGCCCAGTTCGACATCGACGTCTCGCAATACGCGATCAAGATCGCCGAGGGCGCGCTCTACCCGACGCTGACCGCGCAGGCCGGCTTGCAGAGCAACCGCAACACCGACACGACGCTCGGCTCGAAAGGAACCGACCAGGCCTTCCTGACCGGCAGCCTGCAGGTGCCGATCTACGACGGCGGGCAGGCGGCCGCCCAGGTGCGTCAGTCGAAGGAGGTGCTGACCCAGGCCCGAATCGTGCTCGACCGTGTTCGTACTCAGACCGACACGGCCGCCGTGGCGGCATGGGTGACGCACGAGGGCGCCAAGATCGCGGTGTCGGCTGCCGAGGCCGAGGTGCGGGCCGGCACCATCGCGCTGCAGGGCGTGCAGCGCGAGGCGCAGGCCGGCCAGCGCACCACGCTCGAGGTGCTGAACTCGCAGCAGGATCTGACCCAGGCACGCTCGCGCCTGATCCTGGCGCAGCGCGACCGCGTCGTCGCCTCCTACACGCTCCTGTCGACCATCGGCCGCCTCGACCACAAGACGCTGGCGCTGGCGACGCCGAGCTACGAGCCGCAGGTGCATTATCAGCAGGTGCGCGACGCCTGGCACGGCCTGAGAACGCCGGACGGGAAGTAGCAAGGGCCGTCGTGCCGGGGGCGCGCCGGAGCTTGCGCCCGGACGGCCCGCTGCTTTCTCAATGCGCCGGGGTCGGCGCCGGCGTCGCGCCCGGCAGCGCCTCGCGTGGCTTCACCTCCGGCATCACCAGGCGCGAGAGACTCGGGATCACCAGCAGGCTGCAGATCGGCGAGAGCAGCATGCCGCCGACGATCACGGCGGCGAGCGGCTGCTGCACCTGGGCGCCGATGCCGGTCGAGATCGCCGCCGGCACTAGGCCGATGCAGGCCGAGAAGCCGGTCATGAAGATCTGCCGCATGCGGGTCTCGGCGGCGCCGACGATCGCCTCTTCGGTCCCCTGCCCCTGCTCGAGCGCGCGGCGGATGTAGGAGACCAGCAGGATGCCGTCCATCGCGGAAACGCCGAACAGCGAGATGAAGCCGACCGCCGCGGACACCGAGGCATTCAGTCCGGCGACGTAGAGCCCGATGATGCCGCCGGCGACCGCGAACGGGATGCCGGACAGCGCCAGGAGGCTGTCGCGCACGCTGTTGAACAGGCTGTAGAGCAGCATCAGGATCATCAGCAGGCTGAGCGGAATGATCAGCGCGAGCCGCGCCTTCGCCTCCTGCAGGGCGCCGAACTCGCCCGACCACTCCATCTTGTAGCCGCCCGGCAGCGGCACCTTCTCGGCGATCTTCTCCTGTGCCTCCTCGACCGTCGAGCCGAGGTCGCGGCCGCGCACCGAGTACTTGAGCGGCACGAAGCGCTGGCTGTTCTCGCGGTAGATGTAGGCGGCGCCGGTGACGAGCTTGACCTCGCCCAGCTCGCCGAGCGGCACGTAGGAGGTCGGCAGCTTGGGATCGGCGTTCGGCAGCGCCACCGGGATCGAGCGGATGGCGTCGACATTGGCGCGATACTCGGGCGCGAGCCGCACCGTCAGGGCGAAGTTCATCTCGCCCTCGTAGACGCGCGCTACCTGCTGGCCGCCGATCGCCGCCTGCACGACGGCGTTGATGTCGGCGATCGAGAAGCCGTAGCGGGCCGCCTTGGCGCGATCGATCCTGATGATCAGGTTGGGCTGGCCGAGCAGGCTGAAGGCGGCCGGATCGGTGACGCCCGGCACCTTGCCGATCTCCGACTTCACGCTGCGCGACAGCCGCTCGAGCTCGACCAGATCACGTCCGAAGATCTTGATCGAGTTCTCGCCCTTCACGCCCGAGACGGCTTCCTCGATGTTGTCCTGGATGTACTGCGAGAAGTTGAAGTCGATGCCGACGAACTCGCGGTTGAGCCGCTCGGACAGCGCCTTGACCAGGTCCTCCTTGGTCATGCCCTTCGGCCACTCCTCGAACGGCTTCAGCGGCACGAAGAACTCGGCCAGGAACGAGCCGTCCGGATCGGTGCCGTCGTCGCCGCGGCCCTGCTCGGAGAACACGGTGCGGACCGGCGGATAGCTCCTGATCACGTCGCGGATGCGCGCCACCGTGTCGATGCCGGCCTCGAGCGTGATGGTCGGCGGCATCATGGCGCGGACCCAGAGATTGCCCTCCTCGAGCTTGGGCAGGAACTCGGTGCCGAGCCGCATGCCGGCGACGCTGCACAGCGCCAGGAACGCGACCGCCACCGTGACGGCGATTCGGTAGTGGCGGACGGCGCGCGGCAGGATCGCCATGTAGACGGTGCGCAAACCGCGCACCAGGAGGGTCTCGACCTCGGCGACCCGCTCCGGCAGCAGGATCGAGGAGAGCACCGGCGTCACCGTGAAGGTGGCGATCACGGCGCCGAGCAGCGCATAGGTGTAGGTGCGCGCCATCGGGCCGAAGATCTGGCCCTCGACGCCCCGCATGGTGAACAGCGGGATGAAGGCCGCGATGGTGATCAGCACCGAGAACAGGATCGCCTTGTCGACCTCGACGGCGGCAACCAGCACGCGGTGCAGCTTGTCGCCGAGCCGCTGGCTGGTCCCCGAGGCGGACGGCACCGACGGATGATGGTGGGCGAGATGCCGGTAGATGTTCTCCAGCATGATCACCGTCGCGTCGATGATGATGCCGAGATCGATGGCGCCGACCGACAGGAGGTTGGCGGATTCGCCCTGCAGCACCGTGATGATGACGGCGAGGAACAGCGCCACGGGAATCGTGCCGGCGACGATCAGGGCGCAGCGCAGGTTGCCGAGGAACACCCACTGGATCAGGAAGATCAGCGCGATGCCGAACAGCATGTTGTGTAGCACCGTGTTCACGGTCACGGCGACGAGGTCGCCGCGGTCGTAGAACGGCACGATCTTGACCCCGGGCGGGAGACTCCCGTCGGTGTTGATCTTCTCCACCGCCTCGCGCACCCGCTTCACCACGTCCATGGTGCGCTCGAACTTCTGCATCAGCACGATGCCGGTGACGACGTCGGTCTTGTCGTCACGTCCCGCCATGCCCAGTCGTGGCGTGAAGCCGATCTGGACGTTGGCGACGTCGGAGAGCATCACGGGCGCGCCGCCCTGCTGGGTCAGCACGATGTTGCGGATGTCGTCGAGCGAGGTGGCGACGCCGATGCCGCGCACGTTCACCTGCTGCTCGCCCATCGCGATGGTGCGGCCGCCGACGTTCGAGTTGCCGGCCGAGATGGCCTGGATGATCTGCGGCATGGTGATGCCGTGCGCCATCATCCGCACCATGTCGATCTCGGCCTGGATCTCCTTGGTCTTGCCGCCCAGCACCAGCACGTCGGAGACGCCGGGCACGATGCGCAGCCGCCGCTCCACCACCCAGTCCTGCAGGGTCTTGAGCTCCATCACGCTCATGCCGGGCGGGCCGACCAGCTCGTAGCGGAAGATCTCGCTGATGGTGCCGGCCGGCGAGATCACCGGCTGCACGCCCTCCGGCAGCTCGGCGTCCTTGAGCCGGTTGAGCGCCTGCTGGCGCACGAAGTGATAGTCGCGGCCGTACTCGAACTGCAGGCGGATGAAGGAGAGCGCGTAGACCGTGTTGGAGCGGATGAACTTCAGTCCCGGCGTGCTCGCCACCGCCACCTCGATGGGAATGGTGACGTAGCGCTCCATCTCCTCGGGGGACTGGCCGGGGCGCTGCGCGATGATCTCGATGATCGGCGGCGCCGGATCCGGATAGGCCTCGATGTTGAGGTTGAGGAAGGCGACGAAGCCGATGCCCAGGAACGCCGCATAGGCGATCATCACCAGGGGCCGGCGCGAGAGACAGAACGCGATGAGTTGCCGCAACATGGGACCGCCGAATCCGTTCAGTGCTGTGAGGACGGAGGCCGCCCTGCAGTCCGCTCATCCCCGCAAAGGCGGGGACGCGCAGAGTCGTTGTCCAGATGAGCCACCGACGCCGCTCTCGCCTATTGCTGCCACTCGTTCTCGACGAAGATGGCGCCGACCGTCACGACGCGGTCGCCGACCGCGACGCCATCCTTGATCTCGAAGCGGCCGTCCTGCTCCATGCCGAGCGTCACGGTGCGGCGCTCGAAGATCATCGGCTCGGTCTCGATCCACACCACGTCGCGGCTGCCCTCGCGGATCACCGAGCGCACCGGCACCGAGGGCGCGACGCGCCCCTGCCCGGTCTCGATCGTCACGGCGGCGAACATCTCGGCCTTCAGGGCGCCGTCCGGATTGGGCAGCACGGCCCGCACCACCACCCGGTGGGTGACGGCGTCCGACACCGCGCCGATGACGGCGACCTTCGCCCGGAAGATGCGGCCGGGCAGCGCCGAGATCTTCACGTCGACCCGGTCGCCGACCCGCACGGCGGCGAGGTCCGCCTCCGGCACCAGCGCCTTGAGCCACAGGGTCGAGAGATCGCTGATCGCGTAGAGCGGCTCGGAGAGCTCGCCGCGCACGTGCTGGCCGACCGCCACCTTGCGGGCCGTCACGGTGCCGGCGATCGGAGCCTTGATGATCACGCTGCGGCTGGTGGCGCGGCGCACCGCCAGCTCGGCGATCTCCTCGTCGCTGCGGCCGATGATGCGCAGCCGTTGGCGCGACGCCTCCACGGCCGTCTCGGCCGCCCGGGCGTCGCTCTCGGCGGCGACCAGCGTCGCCTGCGCCTGCTGCCAGTCCTTCAGCGCCCCGGCCTTCTGCTCGTAGAGGGAGCGGGCGCGGGTCTCGGCCGTGCGGGCGAGCTCGAGCTGCGCCTTCGCCTTGGCGAGCGCGCCGATCGCGGCCACGTAGTCGTTCTGCGGCGGCAGCACGTCGACGCTGTCGAGTTCGACCAGCGGCGCGCCGGGCTCGACCCGCTCGCCGAGCTTGGCGATCAGCCGCGCCACCCGGCCCGAGAAGGGCGACGAGACGACCGTGGTCGCGTCCTCGTCATAGGCGACCTGGCCGATCGCCAGCTTGCGGACCCGGAAGTCGCGCGGCTCGATCCGCTCGACGACGATCTGGTGCTCCTGGTCGGGCGTCACCCGGACCCGGTTGCCGTCCTTGCTCGGCACGAAGGCCGACGCGGCGACGGGCACCAGAACGAGCGCGATGGCGACGAGGAGACGAGGGGCCATAAGGACGCGACGGATCGTGCGGCCCTGGGCCCCCGCCTTCGCGGGGGCGAACGGAGACGAGGTCTGGTTCATCGCGATCGAAAACCGTCCTAGCGTCCGCTCGCGATGCGATCGATCAGCAGGCTGCCGCCGGCGACGATGCGCTCGCCCGGCTTCAGGCCGTCGACGATCTCGACGATGCGACGGTCCGTCATGCCGGTGCCGACGCGGCGCAGCTCGATCCCCTTGTCGTCGCGCACCACCCAGACCTTGGCGACGTTGCCCTCGACGACCAGCGCCTCGCGCGGCACGCCGGCCGCCAGCACGGTGCCGTCGGTGTCGATGGTGACGCTCGCCAGCATCTCCGGCTTGAGGTCGCCGCCGGTGTTGTCGACCGTGGCGCGCACCATCAGGCGGCGGCTGCCGGCGTCGATCTCGGACGCGACATAGTCGACGACACCGTGGAAGTGGCGGTCCGGCCAAGCCGGGACCGTGAAGGTCAGCGGCTGGCCGACCCGGATGGCGGAGGCCTCGGTCTCGCGCACATGGGCGACGAGCCGCACCTTGGACAGATCCGCGACGACCAGGACGGGCTCGCCGGAGGAGCCGACGTATTGACCGGGGCCGATCTTGCGCTGCACCACCGTGCCGGCGAGCGGCGCCGGGATCGGCATGTCGGGATCGATGCGGCCGCCGGCGGCGAGATCCGCCACCGTCTCCTCGGCGGCGCCGAGCCGGCGCAGCCGATCGCGCGCGACGTCGAGCGCGGTCTCGGCGGAGGCGAGGTCGCTCGTCGCGGCGGCGAGGGCCGCCTGCGCCTGCTGCACCTCCTTGAGCGGCACCGCCTTGGCGTCGAAGAGGTCGCGGCTGCGCTTGTCGGTGATGCGGGCGAAATCGGCGGCGGCGCGGGCTTTGGCCAAGCCCGTGACGGCGGCGACGAAGTCGTTCTGCGCCTGCACCATGTCGGTCGCCTCGACGACGAACAGGGTCTGGCCGCGCACGATCGGGTCGCCCGCCTTGACGAGGATCCGGTTCACCCGCCCCGCATAGGGCGAGACCACCGGCGTCGCATGGTCCTCGTCGATCTGGATCTTGCCCTCGGTGACGTGCTGGCACCGGAAGGCGTGCTCGGCGACGGGCTGGACCGCCACCGTGCTCCATTCGCTGTCCTTGGGCCGATAGAAGCCGCTGCGCTGCGGTTTTCCATGCGGCGCCGCGTCGGCGGCGGCGGTCGTCGCCGGAGCTCCGGGGAGCTTGCCGCGGCCAGCGAGCGTCCAGGTGGCGCCGGCTCCGGCCGCCACCACCAGCAACGCCCCGATCACGACGATGCGCCCGCGCCAACCGAAACGTCCCGCCATGTCAAACGTCCTCCACCGATCCGATCACGACCCGGACGGCGCGGCCGGGCCGCGCGGACGGCGCACTCTGCAGGGAGACGATGTCATGGCAGATCCGTGCTGTCGGGGGTGCGAGCGTCTGTTGTTCTCGGTCGATGTGCCCCGCCGGTCGTGCCGGGCCGTCAGGATCGGATCGACGACGGACTCTCGCATTTCCCGCTTACAGCAACCTTACAACCGCTCCATGCAACGCCGTTCCGCCCGCGAGTCATGGGCATTTTTCGCGAGCGATCAGGGCTTGTCCGCGCCGTGGCACGCGATTGCGCAGCGCACAGCGCCATCGATCTGAACAGATGTTCAGACCCCCGCGCGGAAGACCGTTCTGCGAAACACGCCGCGATCACCGGCGCCCGATCGCCGAGCTGATCAGAACTGCCACAGGGACCGGACGCCGGTGACGAGAGCGTTCCGGCTGGCGTTCCCGGCCGGGTGCCACACCCGGGTCAGCACCGGCTGCACCACCCAGCCCGGAACGATCTGGGCCGTGTAGTTGAGCTCGAGATTGGCCTCGAAGTCGCGCACCACGCCGGGCACGCCCGTGACCGCGATCACGTCGCGATCGAAGGCGCGCAGCGCATCGGAGAACTTTGCATAGATGGCACTCGCGCCGAACTTGTCGCCGGGCCGGCCCGGCACCAGGCCGGCGAACACGATGCCGCCGTCGACGTAGAAATCGATCGGGCTGCGGTCGGCGGGGCTCGCCGAGACGCGGCCGAACAGCGAGACCCCGCTGTCCCAGGCGCCGCCCTTCGGGCGCCAGAGCTGCTGCTCGGCGACCGCGTAGACGCCCCAGTCGCCGCGATGCTTCAGCGCCACGCCGGAGCCGTTCGACGCGGCGAGCAGGGCGAAGTCGGCGGAGAGGCGCAGGTCGTCGAAGCGGCCCGTATGGGCCCAGCCGCCGAGCTTCAGTCCACGGGCGAGGCCGGTGTCCCGCGCGCCGTGGTTCCAGGTCATCTGCACCTCGCCGATGAACAGCGGCGGATCCTGGATCCGGAAGTTCAGGCCGTAGCGATTGCGGATCTGTTCGTCGGCGGGCGGCGGCGGGCCGGCCGGATCGCCGTTGAACATCGCGACCAGCACGGCGAGCCATTCGGTCGGCTCGACCTTCACCCGGAGGCCGGGCGTGGCGAGCGGATAGGCCGGGCCGCCGCTCGGCTGGTTCAGTGCCGTGATGGTCGGCCAGTCGCTCTGCAGGAACATGAAGCTGAGCGACGAGTAGAAGAACTCGACGTCGGCGGCGAGCTGGCCGACCCGCAGGCTCGCCTTGTCGTCGAAGAAGGTCTGCTGCAGCCACAACTCGGCCAGCCGCGTCGTCGGCACCGCCTCGATCGCCGCGATGGTGTTGACGCCGCCGACATAGCCGCGCCGGATCTGGCCCGTGTTGTGGATCTGGTAGCCGTCCGTGTAGAACGTCAGGCCGTGCCAGCCGGTCAGCGGCTCGAAATCGTATGTGACCTGCAGCTCGAGCTTGCCCTGGTCCACGGTGCCCGTGCGCCGTCCGCCCTTGACGTTGGAGAGCACGTCGTTGGTGTAGATCAGGTTGAAGGTCAGCCCCTTGGAGGCGAGCCAGGCGCGCCCCCCGGTGGGATCGCCGTTGGCGGGCAGGCTGGTGGCGATCGACGGCGCGGTCCAGCCGCCCGGGGTCGGGCCCTGCTGAGCCACCGCGTCGCTCCGGAACGCCATCGCACCGACGAGCAGCAATGGCGCGACGAGCCGCAGCACGAGCCGTCCATCCCGGCGACGCTCCCGCCCGCACTTCGCCGACAGACCGCTCGCGACCGGCACTCCCGCCTCTCCCCGCCATCACGTTCGTCGACCGACGAATCCCCAATCTCGGGATAGAGCGAGTTTATGACAAATGAGCAAATCTCGATCCACCCGCGACGGCCGGCGCCGGTGCGGCCGTCTTTCCGCGGGGGAGTGTGGATTTCGGGCCGCGATCGGGCCGTCCGGCGGTGCGTGTCGCCTTCCCGCCGTCAGCTTCGTATCAGCGGCGCCGGGCCATGACGTGGCGGGTACCAACCTGGATAGCCGCTCATGCCTGTGTCGCACCGTCCGCCCCTGACGCCCGCGTTCGGCCGCCCGTTCCGTCGGCCGTCCGGGGGAACGGGCGGGCACCCGCGCGGCGCGCTCCGGCTCGCCGGCGTCGTCCTCGCCCTCGTGGTCTTGGGACTCGGGGCTGACCCGGCCCGCGCCGCCGAGGCGCTCGCCGTCACGGCCGCGCAGGCCGAGCGGGTGGGCATCGAGACCGCCCGCATCGAGGAACGGCCGGCGACCGCGGGCCTGCGCTTCCCGGCCCGGGTGATCGTCCCGCCCAACCGCAGCCGCGTCCTCAACGCGCCGCTCGGTGGCCGCATCGAGACCATGACGGCGACCCTCGACCAGGCGGTCCGCGCCGGCACGGTGCTGGCCGAGTTGCAGAGCCCGGCGCTCGCCAAGGCGCAGGCCGACTTCCTCGTCGCCAACGGCAAGGAGCAGCTCCTGCGCGAGACCTTCGAGCGCGAGCAGTCGCTGTCGCCCTACGGCGCCGTGCCGCGCAAGCAGGTGGTCCAGACCGGCAGCGAGTACGCCCAGGCCCGTGCCACCACGGCCGAGCACCGGCAGGCCCTGCGCCACTACGGCATGAGCGAGGCCGCGATCGACCGGCTCGTCGCCGGCCAGACGCTCGATCCGCGCCTCATCGTGACGGCGCCCGTCGAGGGTACCGTGATCGAGACCATGGCGGCGCCGGGCCAGACCGTCGAGGCGCTGGCGCCGCTCTATCGCCTCGCCCAGCTCGATCCGCTGTGGATCGAGATCCAGGTGCCGGCCGGACGCGCCGAGAAGATCGCGGTCGACGCCGCGGTGACGATCGAGGGGTTCGACGTCGCCGGCCGGGTGGTGTCGATCGGCACGACCGTCGACCCGACCTCGCAGACCGTCGCGGTGCGGGCGGAATGCAGCCGCGCCTGCAGCCGGTTGCGACCCGGCCTCGTGGTCGAGGCCGTCATCGTGCCGGCCAACGGCAGCGCGGCCGAGTGGCGGGTCCGCAACGGCGCCGTCGTCCGCCGCGGCGACGACGCCTTCGTGTTCGTGCAGACCGACGACGGCTTCGTCCCGATGCCCGTGACGGTGCACGAGGAGATGCCGGACTTCGCCGTGGTGAGCGGCGACTTCCATGGCGGCGAGCGTGTCGTCGTGCGGGGCATCGCCGCGCTCAAGGGCACGTGGCAGGGCCTCGGAGGGGTCGACTGATGCTCGACCGTCTGGTGGAGTTCTCGCTGGCGCACCGCCTGCTCGTCGTGCTCGCCACGCTGCTGCTGGTCGGCGCCGGCGCCTGGGCGTTCGCCCAGCTCCCGATCGATGCGTTTCCGGACGTCTCGCCCGTTCAGGTCAAGATCATCGCCAAGGCACCCGGGATGACACCCGAGGAGGTGGAGACGCGCGTCACCGCACCGCTCGAGCTCGAACTGCTCGGTATCCCCAACAAGAAGATCCTGCGCTCGGTCACCAAATACGCGCTGGCCGACGTGACGATCGACTTCGAGGACGGCGTCGACATCTACTGGGCCCGCAACCAGGTCGCCGAGCGCCTCGCCGGCGTCGTCAAGGACATGCCGCCCGGCGTCACGGCGGGGCTCGCGCCGATCACTACGCCGCTCGGCGAGATGTTCATGTTCACGATCGAGGGCGGCACGCTGTCGCTCGCCGAGCGTCGCACCCTGCTCGACTGGACGATCCGCCCCGCGCTGCGCACCCTGCCGGGGGTCGCCGACGTGAACTCGCTCGGTGGCTACGTGCGCTCCTTCGAGGTCGTGCCCGACAATCTGGCGATGGCGGCCCGGGGGGTGTCGGTCGAGATGCTGCGGAAGGCGATCGAGGCCAACAACCGCAGCGGCGGCGCCGGCCGTCTGGCCGACGGCGAGGAGGTACTGCTCGTGCGGGTCGACGGCGGAGTCAAGGCGCTCGACGACCTGCGCACCATCGTGGTCACGGTGCGGGACGGCAAGCCGGTGCGAGTCGGCGATCTCGCCGAGGTGCGGATCGGCAGCATCACGCGCTACGGCGCCGTCACCCGTGACGGCGCCGACGAGGCCGTGCAGGGCCTGGTGCTGGGACTGCGCGGCGCCAACGCCCGTGACGTCGTCGGCAACGTCCGGAAAAAGCTCGCCGAGCTCGCCCCGACGCTGCCGCCCGGCGTGACCCTGCGGATCTTCTACGATCGCGGCGATCTCGTCTCGCGTGCCGTGGGGACGGTGTCGCGCTCGCTGATAGAGGCGATCGTGCTGGTCGTCGTGCTGCTGGTGCTGTTCCTCGGCGACTGGCGCGCCGCCCTCGTCGTCTCGGTGACGCTGCCGCTGTCGGCGCTCGCGACCTTCGTCCTGATGCGGCAGGTCGGCATGTCGGCCAACCTGATGAGTCTCGGCGGGCTGGCGATCGCCATCGGGATGCTGATCGACGCCTCGGTCGTCGTGGTCGAGAACATCGTGGCGCATCTGGCGCACGACCGGCACCACGGCCGCGTGCCGTTCCTGCACCGAATCTTCCACGCCATGCAGGAGGTCGCCGTGCCGGTGACGTCCGGCATCGCCGTGATCGTCATCGTGTTCCTTCCGCTCCTGTCGCTCCAGGGTCTGGAGGGCAAGCTGTTCATCCCGGTGGCGCTGGCCATCGTGTTCGCGCTCACCAGCTCGCTCTTGATCGCGCTGACCGCGATTCCCGTACTCGCCTCGCTGCTGCTGAAGCCCGGCGGCCACGGCGACACCTGGCTGGTGCGCCGCATCGGCGCCGCTTACGCCCCGTTGCTCGACTTCGCGCTCCGCCGCGAGAAGACCGTGCTGGCCGTCGCCGTCGTCGCCTTCGTCGCCACCGGTTTTGCCTACGCCCAGCTCGGTAAGACCTTCATGCCGGTGATGGAGGAAGGCTCGCCGATCGTCAGCGTCGAGAAGCTGCCGTCGATCGGCCTGGAGCAGAGCCTCGCGCTCGACCTCCGCATCCAGAAGGCGATCATGACGGACGTGCCGGAGGTGACCGGCATCGTCGCCCGCACCGGATCGGACGAGCTCGGCCTCGATCCGATGGGCCTCAACCAGACCGACACCTATCTGTTGTTGAAGCCGCCGGAGGACTGGCGCCGGCCCGGCGACAAGGAGTGGCTGATCGGCGAGCTGCGCAAGGCGCTCGCCCAGCTCCCCGGCATCGGCTTCAGCTTCACCCAGCCGATCGAGATGCGGGTGCAGGAGATGATCATCGGGGCGCGCGGCGACGTCGTCGTGAAGATCTTCGGCCCCGAGATCGACACCCTCAACCACCTCGCCGAGGAGATCACCGGCGTGCTGCGCGGCGTCGCCGGCAGCCAGGACGTGCGCACCACGCTCAACACCGGCAGCCAGTATCTGGGCGCCCGCATCGACCGGCTGCGGGCCGGACGGCTCGGCCTCGACGTCGACGGCCTGACCGAGGCGCTGCGCACCCAGATCGAGGGCAAGACGCTCGGCGTCGTCGTCGAGGACGGCCGGCGCACGCCCGTGCTGCTGCGCGGCACCGATTCGCTGCGCGAGCAGCCCGCCCGCTTCGCCGATCTCAGCCTGGTCCTCGACGACGGCAAGGCGGTGCCGCTCACCAGCGTGGCGAAGCTCAAGCGGGTCGACGGGCCAGTGAAGATCGACCGCGAGAACGGCCGCCGTCTCGCGCTGGTACAGAGCAATGTCGGCGGGCGCGATCTCGTCGGCTTCGTCGACGAGGCGAAGCAGACCGTCGCCGACAAGGTGCCGCTGCCGGACGGCTACACGCTCGTCTGGGGCGGCCAGTTCGAGAACCAGCAGCGCGCCGCCGCCCGGCTCGCCATCGTGGTGCCGCTCGCGCTGGTGCTGATCTTCCTGTTGCTGTTCGCCACCTTCGTCTCGGTGCGCCAGGCGCTGCTGGTGTTCGTCAACATCCCGTTCGCGCTGGTCGGCGGCGTGTTCAGCCTGCTCGTCTCGGGCGAGTACCTGTCGGTGCCGGCGTCGATCGGCTTCATCGCGCTGCTCGGCATCGCGGTCCTCAACGGGCTCGTGCTGGTGTCGTGCTTCAACCAGCTCCGCGACGAGGGTCTGCCCGTCGCGGAGATCGTCGTCACCGGGGCGCGCCGCCGGCTGCGGCCGATCCTGCTGACCGCCAGCATCACGGCCTTCGGGCTGGTGCCGCTGCTGTTCGCCCAGGGCCCGGGATCCGACGTGCAGCGGCCGCTCGCCATCGTGGTGATCGGCGGGTTGGTCAGCTCGACCGCCCTCACCCTGCTGATCCTGCCGATCCTCTATCGCCGCTTCGGCCTGCCGAAGGTGTCGCCGGCATGACCCTGACGTCGCTCGTCCTCCAGATCCCGGCCGCCCTGGAGGAAGCCGTGATCGACGTGATGCTCGATCACGAGGCGGCCGCGCGGGCCGGCTTCGTGTCGCGCGACGTGCGGTTCCACGGCGACGCCGCCATCTATCACAGCGTCATCGAGCAGATCCGCGGCCACACGCGCGTCGTCGAGATCACCGTGACGCTGCCGGAGCCGGCGATCCGCGAGCTCCTGGCGACGCTCGCGGCGGAGCTGCCCGGGCGCGGGCTCGCCTGGAAGATCGTGCCGATCATCGAGACCGGCACGATCTGATCAGAAGTGCGACGTCAGGCGCAACAGAATCTGGTTCTTCTCGTAATTGGTGAGATCGAGCGATCGCGGATCGCCGACCGCCTTGCCGGCGACCTGATAGTTCCAGGTGCCGGACAGGCCGATCGTCTTGGACAGCATCATGTGGAAGGTCGGGCCGACATAGAGCGCCTCGCCTTTGAAGTCGGAGAGGCCGAGCGTCCCGTAGGAGCGCAGATACCGGGTCTCGATGCCGATCAGGGTGAGCGGCCGGAACTGATACGACAGCGCGCCGTGGATCGCCCACTCGGAATCACGCTCCCAGTCGCGGGTGCCGAGCTCGCGCGAGGTGCCGCCCGACCAGCCGACATTGACGGCCCCGAATAGTTTGTCCTTGACGATCTCCTTGTCCATCAGGAGCGAGAGCACCGTGCCCCACGCCTCGGTGCGCCGTCCCGAGGTCGGATCGACGCCGGCCCAGCCGGGCTCGAGGTTGACCGTGAGGCCGAACGGGTCCCTGTGCCGGTCGAGCACCTTGTAGCGCATCTCGACGGACGCCTCGTGGAGATTCGCCTCGCTCAGATTGTCGAGACCCTCGACGCCGCGGATTCGGTGCGAGCCGAACGTGAAGCCCGGCGCCACCCGGAAGTTGTCCGTCACCGTGTACTTGAAGTGGGTGTGGGTGGCGGTCGAGAAATAGGTCCCGTAGCGCTTGGCGATGCCCGAGAAGGTCTCGAGCTCCATCTCGAAGTCACCCTTCTCGCCGATGTCGGAGCCCATCGTGATGCCGAAGATGTGCTCGGTATCGAGGCCGTCGCCGTGAGACGGCTCGGAGGCGCCGGCCGGACCGCCGAGCGCGACGGTCGCTCCGAACAGGACGGCAGCGAGCAGGCTGCGCCGAGGCGACGAGAAACGCGCGACCGCGCGACGATCCGGTGTCATGACAAACCCCCTTTGGCCACCCCCGCGGCCGCAATGGCCGCACCGTGCAGTTGCAAGTCGTTCGCGTCAAGTAAGTTTGACAACGAATTCAATATGTTAGAACAGTTCGAAACTGCACTTCACGCTCTCTCGCAAGCCCTTGCGAGGCATTGTTGCCGAACCGCAACGCCGCCTGAATGTTTGGCCGCGGCGCATCAGCCCGCCTCGACCGGGCGGGCGCGGCGCGCCAGCACGCCGTGGCGGGGCGCGAACAGGAAGGCGAGCCCGAACAGGGCGGCCTGCGTCAGCACGATGCAGGCACCGGGGGCGCCGTCGATGTGGAAGCTCGCCAGCGTGCCGACCACGGCCGAGGTCACGGCGCTCGCGGTGGCGATCGCGAGCATGCGGCCGAACCGGTCGGTGAGCAGATAGGCGGTGGCGCCCGGCGCGATCAGCATGGCGATCACCAGGATGATGCCGACCGCCTTCAGCGCCGCGACGATGGTGAGGGCGAGCAGCACCAGGAGGCCGTAGTGCAAGAGGCGCACCGGCAGTCCGATGGTCCGGGCGTGGCCCGGATCGAAGCAGTAGAGGAGGAGGTCGCGGCGGAACGCCAGCACGACGAGAAGCGTGCCGCCGGCCACCACGGCGGTCTCGATCACGTCTTGCGCCGTCACGCCGAGCACGTTGCCGAACAGGATGTGATCGAGATGCTGGTCGGTGTCGACCCAGGTGAACAGCACCAGCCCGAGGCCGAACATGCCGGAGAACACGATGCCCATCACGGTGTCCTCCTTCACCCGGCTGTTCTCCTTCAGGTAGCCGGTGAGGAGCGCGCAACCGAGCCCGGCCGCGAAGGCGCCGAGCGCGAGCGGCAGGCCGGCGACGTGGGCGAGCACGATGCCGGGCAGCACGGCGTGGGAGATCGCGTCGCCCATCAGCGACCAGCCCTTGAGCACCAGGAAGCACGACAGCACCGCGCAGACCGCACCGACCAGCACGGCGACAACGAGCGCCCGTTGCATGAACGGGTAGGCGAGCGGGCCGGAGATCCAGTCGAGGAGCATGCTCACGACACCGCCTCCAGGGTCGCGGCGCGGCGGCGGCGCGCGGCCAAGAGGCCGTGCTTCGGCGCGAGCACGAAGGCGGCGAGGAAGACGAGCGTCTGCAGCGTGACGATGACGCCGCCCGTCGCCCCGTCGAGGAAGTAGCTGAGATAGGCGCCGACCGCGCTGGTCGTCACGCCGAGCGCGACGCTGATCGCGATCAGCCGGCCGAACCGGTCGGTGAGCAGATAGGCGGTGGCGCCCGGCGTCACCACCATGGCGATGACCAGGCAGGCGCCGACCGCCTGCAGGGCCGCCACCGTGCAGGCGCTGAGCAGGGTGAAGAACACGATCTTCAGCGCGCCGACCCGGATGCCGATCGAGCGGGCATGCGCCTCGTCGAAGAACGTCACCATCATGTCCTTCCAGACGACCGCCATCACGAGAAGCGAAACGCCGGCGATGATCACGATCTGCACCACGTCCTCGTCGGCGATGGCGAGGATGTTGCCGAGCACGATGGTCTGGATGCTCACCGCGGTCGGCCGCAGCGAGGCGATCAGGAGGCCTGCCGCGAACAGCGTGGTGAAGACGAGGCCGATGACGGCATCCTCGCGCAGCCGCGACTTCTGCCGCACCACCACCATGGCGAGCGAGGCGAGGAGGCCGGCCGCGAAGGCGCCGGCCGCGAAGGGCGCCCCGACGATCGCCGCGACCGCGACGCCCGGGACGATCGAGTGCCCCAGCGCGTCGCCCATCAGCGACCAGCCCTTGAGCATCAGATAGCTGGAGAGGACCGCGCAGGTGCCGCCGACGAGTGCGCTGACCCACATGGCCTTGCGCATGTACTCGTAGCCGAACGGGACGAGCAGCTCGGCGACAAGCGTGTCCATGTCAGCCCCGGGTCTCGGAGTCGTCGCGGGCGCTGTCGCCGTAGAACACCAGCGGCCGCTCGTCGTCGGTCAGCACAGTCAGGCTGCGGCGCTCGGCGTCCTCGTGCAGGGCAGGGCCGCCCAGGCTGAAGTTCCGCAGCGCGCCCCCGAACGTGCGCTCGAGATTCGCGCGGGTGAACACGGCCGCGGTCGGTCCGGCGGCCAGCACGGTGCGGTCGAGCAGCACGACCTGATCACAATAGTCCGGGACGCTGCCGAGATCGTGGGTCGACACCAGCATCACCTGGCCGGCGTCGCGCAGCTCGCGCAGGAGCGCGACGATCGCCGCCTCGGTGGTCACGTCGACTCCCGTGAACGGCTCGTCGAGCAGGATGATGCGGCCCTCCTGGGCGAGCGCACGGGCGAGGAAGACGCGCTTCTTCTGCCCGCCCGAGAGCTCGCCGATCTGGCGCTTGCGGAACGCCGTCATGCCGACCCGCTCCAGCGCTTCGTCGACCTTGCGGCGGTCCTCGCGCGAGGCGATGCGGAACAGGTTCATGTGGCCGTAGCGGCCCATCATCACCACGTCCTCGACCAGGACCGGAAAATTCCAGTCGACGTCCTCGCTCTGCGGCACATAGGCGACGATGTTCCGCTTCAGCGCCGTCTCGACCGGCAGGCCGGCGAGCCGCACCCGGCCGACGGAGGGCCGCACGAAGCCCATGATCGCCTTGAACAGCGTCGACTTGCCGGAGCCGTTGACACCGACCAGCGCGCAGATGGTGCCGGGATCGAGCGCGAAGGAGGCGTCGCGCACCGCCGTCAGCCCGTTCGGATAGGTGACCGAGACGCGGTCGACCAGGATGCCGTCCCGGCCCGCCACCGTGGTCGGCATCTCTGACGCCGCCACGATCGTGCGCGGAGCCGTCATCGGGGCATGCATGTGCGGACCCCGATCATTGCCCGAACCCCTTGGCGATGGTTTCGACCGTGACCTTCAGGAGATCCAGATAGGTCGGCACCGGCCCGCCGGCGGCGCTCAGCGAGTCGACATAGAGGACGCCGCCGTAGCGCGCCCCGGTCTCGCGGGCGACCTGCCTGGCCGGCTTGTCCGAGATGGTGCTCTCCGAGAAGACGACCGGGATCTTGTCGGCACGCACGAGGTCGATGACCTTGCGGACCTGGCGCGGCGTGCCCTGCTCGTCGGCGTTGATGGGCCACAGATAGGCCTCGCGCAGCCCATAGTCGCGCGCCAGATACGAGAACGCGCCCTCGCTCGTCACCAGCCAGCGCTGCTGCTCGGGTATCGCGGCGAGCCGCGCCCGCAGCGGGGCGTCGAGCGCCTTGATCTGCTCCGCATAGGCCGTAGCATTGCGGGCATAGGCCTCGGCATTGGCCGGATCGCGCGCCGCGAGCGCCTTGCGGATGTTCTCGACATAGACGAGCGCATTGGTCGGCGACATCCAGGCATGCGGGTTGGGCTTGCCCGTGTAGGGCCCCTCGCGGATGCCGAGCGGGGTTATGCCCTCGGTGACGACGACGCTCGGCACCTCGCGCACATTCGCGAGGAACTTCTCGAACCAGCGCTCGAGGTTGAAGCCGTTCCACAGGACGAGGTCGGCGCCCTGCGCCCGCACGATGTCCTGCGGGGTGGGCTGATAGTCGTGGATCTCGGCGCCCGGCTTGGTGATCGACTCGACCACGGCGCGGTCGCCGGCGACGTTCTTGGCGATGTCGGCGATCACCGTGAAGGTGGTGACGACCTTCAGGGGCGTGCCGGCCGGGCGATCCGGCCCGGCCATGCGCGGCTGGACTTGCGCCGCGGCCGAGCCGACGGAAAACGTCATCGCGACCAGGGCCGCGAGCCAAAGACGGTGCGCCAGCCGGCGGCCGGTCGTCATCCTGCTTGTCCTCCCGCGGCATTCCCCGCCGCCAGTCCGCAATTGCGAATTATTTGCAAAACAAGATGGGGCCGTCGAGCGCGGCTGTCAACACGCGTTGCAAACGGTTTGCAGGTAGGGCAGCGGCAGGGTGTCGCGGGGAAGTCGCCGGATAACGCGCGCCGCGGCGTGTCCCGGACGCGGGGCATCTCACCGCGAGCCTGGGCCCAAGGCGATTCAGAGAAGCTCGGCTCTGATGTTCTGGTCACGGCTTCCGCTCGTTCCCGCGCAGGCGGGAGCCCAGGGGCGTCACGACGTGTGGCTCTGGATCCCCGCCTTCGCGGGGATGAGCGGAGTGTGGGGCACGCGCTCGGGTGGGCGGGCCTACTCGGCCGGCACCGGCCGCGCCGCGTCGCCCGGGCCGGCCGCCCGGCCGCCGTCGCGTCCCGCCTGGCCCTTGCCCCACCAGCGGCGGTGCAGGCGGTCGAGCAGCAGATAGATCACCGGCGTCGTGTAGAGGGTGAGCACCTGCGACACGACGAGCCCGCCCATGATGGTGATGCCGAGCGGGCGGCGCAGCTCCGAGCCGGGGCCGGTGGCGAGCACCAGCGGCAGCGCGCCGAGCAGCGCCGCGAACGTGGTCATCAGGATCGGCCGGAACCGCACCACGCAGGCCTCGTGCACGGCCTGCGCCGGGGTGAGCCCGCGCGAGCGCTCGGCCTCCAGGGCGAAGTCGACCAGCATGATGCCGTTCTTCTTGACGATGCCGATCAAGAGGATGATCCCGATGAAGGCGATCACGGTCAGCTCGGCCTTGAACATGTTGAGGGCCAGGAGCGCGCCGAGCCCGGCCGAGGGCAGCGTCGAGATGATGGTCAGCGGGTGGGCGAGGCTCTCGTAGAGCACGCCGAGCACGATGTAGACGGCGAGCAGCGCGGCGAGCAGCAGGAGCGGCTGGGCGCCGGCGCTCTGGGCGAAGTTCTTGGCGTCGCCGGCGAAGTCGGTGCGGATCGAGTCGGGCAGGTGCATCTCGTCGACCGCCTTGCGGATCTCCGCCGTGGCGGTGGCGAGCGGCATGTCTCCGGTCAGGTTGTACGTGATGGTGACGGCCGGGAACGGCCCCTGGTGATTGATGACGAGCGGTGCGAGCCCGCGCTCGAAGCGCGCCACCGCCGAGAGCGGCACCTGCGTGCCCTTGCTGGCCTGCACGTAGACGCGGTCGAGGTCGGACGGGTCGCGCTGCCAGCGCGGATCGATCTCCAGCACCACCCGGTACTGGTTGCGCTGGGTGAAGATGGTCGAGACCTGACGCTGCGAGAAGGCGTTGTTGAGCGCGTCGCTGATCTCCTGCACGTCGACGCCGAGGCGCGCCGCGGCGACGCGGTCGATCACCACGTCGGCCTGCAGGCCGCCCTGCTCGCGGTCGGTCGACACGTCGATGACGCCCGGCACCTTGCCGATGCGCTCCTGCACCTTCGGCACCCAGGCCTGCAGCTCGTCGAAGTTCGGGCTCCACAACGTGAACTGATACTGCGAGCGGCTGGAGCGCCCGCCGACCCGCACGTCGGACGCCGGGAACATGAAGACGCGCACGCCCGGGATGCCCATCAGCTTGCCGCGCAGGCGATCGACGACGCGCTGCGCCGTCACGCCGCGCTCGGCGAGCGGCTTCAGGCTGATGAACAGCCGGCCGTTGTTGACCGAACCGCTCCAGCCGGAGCCGCCGACCGACGAGCCGACGCCCGACACGGCCGGGTCAGACAGCACGATCTCGGTCGCCCGCTGCTGGAGCTGCAGCATCTCCTGATACGAGACGTCGGTCGCCGCGACCACGCCGCCGAAGATCAGGTTGGTGTCGTCCTGCGGGATGAAGCCCTTCGGCGTGACGACGTAGAGATAGACGGTCAGCCCGATGGTGAGGAGGAGCGACAGCACCGCCATGAAGCGATGGCGCAGCACCACGTCGAGGCTCTTGGCATAGGCCCGCACCAGGGCGCCGAGGACGCCGTCGACGATCCGGTCGAACCGCCCGCTGTGTCCCGGCGCGCGCTTGACGAAATGCGCGCAGATCATCGGAGTGACCGACAGCGACACGACGGTCGACACCACGATGGCGGCGGCGAGCGTCATCGAGAACTCGCGCAGGAACCGCCCGACGATGCCGCCCATGAACAGGATCGGGATGAAGGCGGCGATCAGCGACAGGCTGATCGAGATCACCGTGAAGCCGATCTGGCGGGCGCCCTCGCGCGCCGCCTGCAGCGGCGTCAGCCCCTTCTCCAGGTTGCGGAAGGCGTTCTCGATCATCACGATGGCGTCGTCGACGACGAAGCCGACCGAGACGATCAGGGCCATCAGCGAGAGATTGTTGATCGAGTAGCCGAGCGCCCACATCACGGCGCAGGTTCCGGCGAGCGACAGCGGCACCGTGATGCCGGCCGCGACCGTCGCGGCGCCTTGGCGCAGGAACACGTAGACGACCAGCATCACCAGCACGATGGTCGCCGCGAGCGTGAACTTCATGTGCTGCACGCTCGCCCGGATCGTCTCGGTGCGATCGGTCAGGACCGAGATCTCGAGATCGGCCGGGATCCAGCGCTGCAGCTCGGGGATCAGCGCCCGGATGCGGTCCACCATCGTGATCACGTTGGCGTCGGCCTGCTTGGTGATGATCAGCAGCACCGAGGGGTCGCGGTTGAACCAGGCGGCCGAGCGGCTGTTGCGGGTGCTCTCGTCGACGGTGGCGATCGCGCCGAGCCGCACCACGGCGCCGTCCCTCGCCCGGACCACGATGTTCTCGTAGTCACGCACCGCGCGGAGCTGGCCGTTGGTGCCGATCGTTTCGCCGAGCCGGTCGCCGTCGAAGGTGCCGAGCGGGCCGGTCGCGTTGGCGTCGACGATCGCCTTGCGCACGTCCTCCAGGGCCAGCCCCATGGCGGCGATCGCGCCGGGATCGACCCGCACCCTTATCGCCGGCTGCTCGGCGCCCGAGACCGACACCTCGGCGACGCCGTCGACCTGGGCGATGCGCTGGGCGATCACCGTGTCGGCGACGTCGTAGACGGCGCTCGGCCGCATCGTCTTGGAGGTGAGCGCCAGGATGAGGGCGGGCGCCGCCGCCGGGTTCATCTTGCGGAAGGTCGGCCGCGCCGGCAGGTCGCCGGGCAGATCCGAGAGCGCCGCGTTGATGGCGGCCTGGACGTCGCGCGCCGCCCCGTCGACGTTCCGCGACAGGTCGAACTGGGCGACGATCGAGGTCGAGCCGAGCGACGAGGTCGAGGTCAGCTCGGTGACGCCGGGGATCTCGCCGATGCGCCGCTCCAGTGGCGCCGCGACGGTCGCCGCCATGATCGCCGGGTCGGCGCCGGGCCGGCTCGCCGACACCCGGATGGTCGGCAGATCGACGGCCGGCAGGCTCGCCACCGGCAAGTTGTCGTAGGCGACGAGACCGACGAGGAACAGCCCGATGGCGAGCAGCGTCGTCGCGATCGGTCGTGCGATGAACGGGCCGGAGAAGTTCATGGCGGGGCCCTCTTACCCTCTCCCTGAGGGAGAGGGTCGGGGCGCGCCCCAGGCGCGCACCGGGGTGAGGGTTTACGGCGCCGATGGAGGCCTCCGCACCCCCTCACCCGGATCTCGCGCGACCGCGCGAGATCCGACCTCTCCCCGCTGGGGAGAGGTGAACCAAGGGCCGCGCCCGCGTGCCGCTGCGTCATCACCCTACTCCGCCGGCCGGGGGAGCGCGGGGCCGGCGATGCGGGCGCGCAGGCGTTCCATCCAGAGGTAGATCACGGGCGTCGTGTAGAGCGTCAGGACCTGGCTCAGCAGCAAGCCGCCGATGATGGTGATGCCGAGCGGGAAGCGCAGCTCCGAGCCGGTGCCGCTCTCCACCGCCAGCGGCAGCGCGCCGAACAGCGCCGCGAGCGTCGTCATCATGATCGGGCGGAAACGCAAGAGGCACGCCTTCACGATGGCATCGCGCGGCGACAAGCCCTCGCCGCGCTCGGCCTCGAGGGCGAAGTCGATCATCATGATGGCGTTCTTCTTGACGATGCCCATCAGCAGGATGATGCCGATCAGCGCGATGACCGAGAGATCCTGCCCGAACAGCATCAGCGCCAGCAGCGCGCCGACGCCGGCCGAGGGCAGCGTCGAGAGGATGGTCAGCGGGTGGATGTAGCTCTCGTAGAGCACGCCCAGCACGATGTAGATCGCCACGACCGCCGCGAGGATCAGCCACGGCTCGCCGGCGAGCGACTTGGAGAACTCCGCCGCGTCGCCCGAATAGCTGCCGGTGATCGAGGCCGGCATGCCGATCGCCTGCTCGGCCACCGTGACGGCGGCGACCGCATCCGACAGCGAGGCGCCGGCGGCGAGGTTGAAGCTGATGGTGGCGGCCGGGAACTGCGCCTCGTGCATGATGGCGAGCGGCGCCGTGGTGCGTTCCAGCGTCGCCACCGCCGAGAGCGGCACCAGGTTCGTGGAGATCGACGGCGCCGTCGAGGTCGCCGAGGTCGAGCTCGTGACCGACGTCGTCGCCGCGGACGAACCGACGGGCAGGAAAAGCTTGGAGAGCGTCGACGGGTCGGTCTGGTACTCGGGCTTGGCCTCGAGGATCACCCGGTACTGGTTGGCCTGACCGTAGATGGTCGAGATCTGGCGCTGGCCGAAGGCGTCGTAGAGCGTGTCGTTGATCGACTGCATCGGCACGCCGAGCCGGCCGGCCGCCTCGCGATCGATGCGCACGAACAGCCGCAGGCCGCCGTCCTGCGCCTCGGAGGCGACGTCCTGCACGCGGTGGTCCTGGCGGAGCTGCGCGACCAGCTTGTCGGCCCAGCTCGACACGTCGGCCGAGTCGACGCCGGTCAGTGTGTACTGGTACTGGGCGCGGCTCGCCCGCGTGCCGATCTGGATGTCCTGCACGGGCTGGAAGTAGACGACGACGCCGGGGATCGGCGCGACCTCGCGCTTCAGCCGGTCGACGATGGTGTCGACGAAATCGCTCCGCTCGCCGCGCGGCTTCAGCATCACGGCGACCCGTCCGGCGTTCGGGGTCGGGTTCATGGTCGAGACGCCGACCACCGAGACGACGCCGGTGACGTCGCCGTCGCGGCGGATCGCCGTCACGACCTGATTTTGCAGGCGCTGCATCTCGGCGAACGACACCTCGGGCCCGGCCTCGACGACGGCCGTGATCATGCTGGTGTCCTGCAGCGGCAGGAAGCCCTTGGGGATCACGATGTAGAGCCACACCGTGGCGGCGAGCGTGATCGCCGTGACGACGAGCGTCGCCACCTGCCTCTCCAGCACCCAGTCGAGGCTCCTGCGGTAGCCCTCGATGCTCGCCTCGACGACGCGATTGAAGGCCCGCCCGACCACGCCCCCGCCCGTGCCGGTGTCGCTGCGGCGCAGGAGCCGCGCGCACATCATCGGGGTGAGCGTCAGCGACACCACGGCCGAGACCACCACGGCGATGGTGAGCGTCAGCGCGAACTCGCGGAACATGCGCCCGACGATCCCGGTCATGAACAACAGCGGGATGAACACGGCGATCAGCGACACGGTCAGCGAGATCACGGTGAAGCCGATTTCGCGCGCGCCGTCGAGCGCCGCCTGCAACGGGTCCTCGCCGTCCTCGACGTGGCGGACGATGTTCTCGATCATCACGATGGCGTCGTCGATGACGAAGCCGGTGCCGATGGTCAGGGCCATCAGCGAGAGATTGTTGAGGCTGAAGCCGCAGAACCACATCACCCCGAAGGTGGCGACCAGCGACAAGGGCAGCGCGACGCCGGCGATCACGGTCGCCCGCACGCTGCGCAGGAACAGGAGCACCACCAGCACGACGAGCCCGATGGCGAGCACCAGCGTGAACTGCACGTCGCGCACCGAGGCGCGGATCGTGTCGGTGCGGTCCGACACCACCTGGAGGTCGACGCCGACCGGCATGGCGGTGCGCAGCCGCGGCAGCTCGGCCATGATGCGGCGGACCGTCTCGATCACGTTGGCGCCGGGCTGACGCTGGATGTCGATGACGACGGCGGGCTTGCCGTCGTACCAGCCGCCGACCTTGCTGTTCTCAAGCCCGTCGACGACGTCGGCGACGTCGCGCAGCAGCACCGGCGCGCCGTTGCGCCAGGCGATGATCTGGGCCCGGTAGGCTTCGGCCGCCTCGAGCTGGTCGTTCGCCGCGATCGTGTAGGACTGGTGCGCCCCGTCGAGCGAACCCTTCGGCCCCGCCACGTTGGCGTTGATGATGGTCGCGCGCAGGTCCTCCAGCGCGATGCCGTAGGCGGCGAGCCGCGCGAGATCGGCCTGGATGCGCACCGCGGGCTTGAGATTGCCCTGCACCGAGACGCGGCCGACGCCGCTCACCTCGGAGAGCCGCTGGGCGATCATGGTGTCGGCGAGGTCGCTCATCTGCCGCAGCGGGATGGTCGGCGAGGTGAGCGCGATGGTGACGATCGGCGCGTCGGCCGGGTTCACCTTCGAATAGGCCGGCGGGTAAGGCAGGTTGCGCGGCAGCGTCGAGCCGGCCGCGTTGATGGCCGACTGCACGTCCTGGGCGGCGGCGTCGATGTCGCGGTTCAGGTCGAACTGCAGGGTGATCTGGCTGACCCCGTAGGAGCTCGACGACACCATCTGGTCGAGCGCCGGGATCTGGCCGAACTGGCGCTCCAGCGGCGCCGTCACCAGAGCCGCCATGGTGTCGGCCGAAGCGCCGGGCAGCCGCGTCGTCACCTGCACGGTCGGAAAGTCGACCTGCGGCAACGAGGCGACCGGCAACAGCCAGTAGCCGAGCAGGCCGCCGAGCATCACGGCGAAGCCGAGCAGCGAGGTGGCGATCGGCCGCCGGATGAACGGCGCGGAGACGCTCATCGCACCGTGCTCCCGCCGGCTCCCTCGGTCCGCCGCGGCCGCTCCTCCGGCCGGGTCTCGGCACCCTGGCCCGCGCCGGGACCACCGGCCTGCGGTGCCGCACCCTCGGGGCGACGGCGTCCGCCGGGCGGTCCCCCTGCGGGCGGCCCGCCAGCAGGCGCACCAGCAGCCGGCGCCGCACCGCCCTCGGCCGGCGTCACGGTGACGCGCTTGCCGTCGGCGAGCTGCGAGAAGCCCGTCGTCACGACGCGATCGCCGGCCGCGACACCGCTGGCGATCACCGCGGTCGTGTCGTCCTGCTGCGTCACCGTGACGGGCGTCACGGCCACCGTGTCGCCGGGCTTCACCACATAGGCGAAGGTGCCGTTCGGGCCGCGTTGGACCGCGGCGGTCGGCACCGTCACGACCTGCTTCAGGGTGTCGACCAGCAGCTTGATGTTGACGAACTGGCCCGGCCAGAGCTGCAGGTCGGCGTTCGGGAACTCGGCGCGCAGCTTGACGGTGCCGGTGGTGGAATCCACCTGGTTGTCGATCACCTGGAGAAAGCCGCGGTCGAGCACGGTGCGATTGTCGGTGCCGAGGGCGAGCGTCTCCAGCCGGCCGCCGGCGAACGCCTTGTTGACGGCGGCGAGCTGCTGCTGCGGCAGCGTGAAGATCACCGAGATCGGTCGCACCTGGGTGATCACGACGATGCCGGTGGTGTCGGTCGCCTTCACCAGATTACCGACGTCGACGAGCCGGATGCCGGTGCGGCCCGAGATCGGCGCCACCACCTTGGTGTAGTCGAGATAGGCCTTGGTGTTGTCGATCGCGGCCTGGTCGGCGTTCACCTGCGCCTCGAGCTGGGCCACGGTGGCGCGCTGGGTGTCGGCCTGCTGCTTGGTCGCGGCGTTCGACTGGGCGAGCCGGATGTAGCGCTCGAGGTCGAGCCGCGCATTGGCGAGCTGCGCCTCGTCCTGCGCCTTCTTGGCGACCGCCTGATCATGCTGCGCCTGATAGATGGTCGGGTCGATCTCGGCGAGCACGAAGCCGCGCTCGACGTCCTGGCCCTCCTTGAAGTTGAGCTTCAGGAGCTTGCCGTCGACCTGGCTGCGCACCGTGACGATGTTGAGGGCGCGCGTCGTGCCGACCCCGTCGTAGTAGACCGGCACGTCCGCCGTCTTGGCGGTCGCCGCCAGCACCGGCACGGCCATGTCGCGGCCCATGCGGCCGCCCGGGCCGCCGCCCCGCATCATGCCGGGCGGGCCGGGCGGCGCGCCTTCGCCGCCGCCGGGCTTGAAGCCGGACTGCGTCACGATCAGCCAGGTGACGCCCGCCATCACGGCGAGCGTGATCAGATAGCCGAGAACCGTGCGACCGCGGCGGCGCGGTCGCGGCGGCGGCGGTGACGATGCCGCGCCGTCGGTCCTCTCGTCGGTTGCGCTCTTCACGCGCGGTTGCCTCCGATGCGCGGCGGCCAGCCGCCGCCCAGCGCTTGGTACAGGCTCACGGCGGCCAGCATCCGGGCCAGGCGCACCTGGACGAGCGTGTCCTGTGCCGTGAACAGGGTCTGCTGCGTGTTGAGCACCGTCACGTAGTCGACGATGCCCTCGCGCAGCCGCGATTCCGAGATGTCGAACGCCTCGCGCGCGGCCCGCACGGCCTGCGCCTGCAGGCGCTCGCGCTCGGTCTGCTGGCGCAGCGCGATCAGGGCGCGCTCGACGTCGGCGAAGCCGTTGATCACCGACTGCCGATAGGTCTGCAACAGCTCGAGCTGGCGCCCCTGGGTCTGCTCGAGCTGACCCTGCAGGTTGCCGCCGTCGAAGATCGGCTGCGTGATCGACGCGGTCGCCGTGTAGAACCAGGCGCCGGGACCGAACAGGCTCGCGAGCGCGGCGCTCTGCACGCCGTTCTGCGCCGTGAGGCCGATCGACGGGAAGAAGCTCGCCCGTGCCGCCTCGACCGAATGATTGGCGGAGACGAGGCTCGCCTCGGCGGCGCGGATGTCGGGGCGCTGGTTGATCAGGTCGGACGGCAGGCCGGGCGGGATGCGCGGCACCGCGACCGTGTCGAGCGAGCCGCCCTTGACGGCGAAGTGCTCGGGCGTACGGCCGACCAGCACGGCGAGCGTCGCGGCGTTCTGCCTTATGGTGATCTCGTAGGCCGGCAGGTTGGCCCTGACCGTCGCGGCGAGCGACTCCTGCTGCGAGACGTCGAGGCTGTTGGCCGTGCCGGCGGCGAAGCGCTCCTTGATCAGGCCGAGGATCCTGGTGGCAGCGGCGAGGTTGTTCTTGGCGATGCGCAGCCGATCCTGCGCGGCGAGGAGCTGGAAGTAGTTGGACCCGACATTCGCCATCGCGGTGAGGGCGACGGTGTCGCGGTTGAACCGCGTCGCCACCGCGTTCTCCTGCGCGGCGAGCAGGGTCGCTTTGTTCTTGCCCCAGAAGTCGAGCTCGTAGCTCGCCGTCAGATAGGTCGAGTAGGACGAGCGCTCGCTGGCGATGCCCGCCGAGGACGAGGCGGCCGAGGTGCGGGTGCGGGTCGCCTGCCCGTTGCCGGAGAGGTTCGGCAGCAGGGCCGAGCCGCTGATCCGGGCCTGCGCGTCGGCTTGTAGGATGCGGGCGACGGCGGCCGCGATGTCGAGGTTGGAGGTCTGCGCCTCCTCCATCAGCACGGTCAGCTCGCCCGACTTGAAGCCGCGCCACCAGTCGAGCGCCGGGCCGATCTCGGCGGCGCCGCGACCCTCCTTGTACTGGTGCGGGATGTCGAGGGCGAGCTCGGGCTTCTCGGTGTCGACGAAGCAGCCGCCGAGCAGCGGCGCGAGGGCGAGTGCACCGGCGAAGGTGCGGGCGAGCGCGACGGCACGCCCGGCCCGTCCGGAGCCGGGCCGTCCGGTGTCGATCTCGTCGCTGAGGTCCATGTTACGCATCGTTATCGTGGAGCGGCCCGGCCGAGGAGATCGGCTCCGGCGCCCATTGAACTGCTGCCCGTGTCGACTGTCCGGGTCGGCTCCGTTCCGGGCGATACTAGAGCCGATGGCCGGCAAGACCGTCATTACAATTACGACAGGGGCGCGGCCGTCCTTCGGAGGGCGGCGATTTGCCCGTCCGGCGTTGCCGGCGGGCGACACGCGGCCCGGTTGGGTCGCGCGTCGAACGCGAAGACTGTGTCGCGTGTGTTTCGCCGCCGCGCCGCCGCCCGAATGTGCCGGACCGCACGACCGGACCGATGCGCGCCGGCCGCAACGCAATATGGCCGAGCGAGGCCCGGCCATATCGCGAGACGGCGTGTCGATCGCGCAAACGACTCGGGGGCGCGCAGACGACCCGGAGCCGCGAGCGGGCGCTCAGTCCTCGTCGAGCTCGCCGATGTGATGCTGCGAGTAGAGTTCGACGCCGATCTTGGCGACGAGATCGAGCTGGGTCTCCAGGAAGTCAATGTGGCCTTCCTCGTCCGCCATCAGTTCCTCGAACAGGTCGCGCGACGGGAAGTCCTTGACCGTGTTGCAGTAGGCGGCGGCCTCCTGATACAGCGCGCGAGCGCCCTGCTCGGCGGCGAGGTCGGCTTCGAGAATCTCCTTCACGGACTGGCCGATCTGCAGGGGATCGAGCACCTGGAGGTTCGGGAAGCCCTCGAGGAAGAGAATACGGTCGACGAACTTGTCGGCGTGCTCCATCTCCTCGATGGATTCCTTGCGCCACTTCTTGGCGAGATCCTTGAAGCCCCAGTTGTCGAGCATCCGATAATGGAGCCAATACTGATTGATCGCCGTCAGCTCGCTGCGTAATCCCTTGTTCAGGTATTCGATGACTTTGGCGTCGCCCTTCATCCTGCGTGCTCCATTCGTGGCGGCCGAACCGCTGCCTGGCGGACCGGCGCCATGCCGCGCGTCGCGCTCCTTTGCGCGGTTCTAAACTGGTGGAACCGGGCCCTCAAAGCAAGGGCGCGAACGGCTTGAAAATCACCATCTTAATACCGGGAGTAGGTCGCCCGAAAAGCCGCCGAACGGTCAGTCAGCCGCCCCGTGGACCGGGTGGGGATGGGCGAGCTGGGCATGGCCCGACCGTGCGGCCGGGAGACGATCGGCGGTCCCGTGCGACGCGGGCTCGGCGCGCCGGACCGGGTGATCGTGCTCGTGCGCCGCCTCGACCGGAGCATGCGCATGCGGGTGCGCATGGTCGTGGTGGTGATCGTGCCCGTGGTCGTGGTCGTGGTGATGATGCCCGTGGTGATGAGGCCCGTGATCGTGCCCCTCCTCACCATGCGGGTGAGTGTGGGCCTCGTGGGCCGGGCAGCAGGCGCACTGGTTGCCGCAGGACAGCAGCGCCTGGTCCATGATCTTGCGGATCGTGCGCGCGCAGCGGCCGCATTGGGCGCTGCAGCCGAGACAGCCATAGACCTGGCTGGTGAGCCGCGTGCCGCGCTCCGCGACGACGTCGCGGATCTGGTGGTCCGACAGGACATTGCAGGAGCAGACGATCATGGCGGACGCGGCTTCCGGTACGGATGGTTCAGCGAACGCGGGCTCGCTCATTGAAATAGGGCAACTAGGACTTGATTGCAAAAGAAAAAGACTCTTTGAAATCGTTCTAATTCATGTGTTGTCCAGAAATATTCCAGTCTACAGAGCCGATTTCGAACCATCCCTACTCAATTTTTCTGCCGAGAAAGACTCCAATCTACACGTCTAACCGCCCCCGCGGTTGGCGCTTTCACATGAGATTGTCAGGAACTCGCCAAACGAAAACTGTTGCGAGACGTCCGGGAGCCCCGCGCCCGGCCGAATCCTGCAAACGCGTCGCAATTTCGTCTGATGGTTGTCTTGAAGCGGACGCGCCGCCGGCGCCGCCGCGACGCTCCGGTCGAATACGTAACCGCTGTCGCAGCAAGGATTTTTACGCACGGCGCCGAGCCACCGCGAGGAGCAGCAGGAGCGCCAGCGGGGTGGCGATGTCGGTGACGAGGATCGGCCCGGCATTGCCCGGCGCCAGGTTGCCGGCCGTCACGATGTCGCGGACATGGCCGACCGCCGCCCCGCCCAGGAAGGCCGTCATCATGAGGGCGACGGCGAGCCGCGCCTCGTATCCTCGGAACGCCGCATAAAGCCCGGCGAGCCCGATGCCGAGATTGGCGACGCCGACCTCGTACTGGAACGGGCTCGGCGTCCAGCCGATCGACGCCGCCGCCTGGGCCGGGAACGCGATGTGGCCGAGCGCCGCCCACAGCCCCATCAGGCCGACCGGAAACACGAGAATCCACCGCAGGAGGACATCGGCGGCGACGTCGGCGTGCAGCGGCCGCGGTCGGCGCAGCAGTACCACGGCGGCGACCACGAGCGCGGCGAGCCAGCTCGCCACCGGAACGATCGAGACCATGCAGGCTCCTTTCGAACGATTGTCTCGGAGGCGGGCTCTGTCCGGTCCAACAGGTCGCGCGCCGACCGGTCGACGCGGGTCGGCTCAGCGCAGGCCGAATCGGACCGGCAGCGTGAAGGACTGCGGCCGTCCGCCGGGCGGCGGCGGGAACGGCGAGGCGCGCCGCACCACCGCGACGCTCTCCTGGTCGAGATCGGCATGGCCGCTGCCCTGGGCGAGCGCCACGCCGGTCACCCGGCCGCCGCCGTCGAGGGTGAAGCGTACCCGGGCGATGCCGCCGCGCGCCTGCGCCCGCGCCTCGCCCGGATACTGCTTGAAGCGGGCGAGATGGGCGAGGACGAGGCCCGGATAGTTCGACTGCGCATCGGAGCGGCCGACCCCGATGCCGCTCGACCCGGCCGACGCGGCGACGGCCGCGACGCGGCTCTCCCTGGCCGCCGGGGCGTCCTGGCGGCGAGGTTTCGTCGCCCGCTCGGCCGGCTTGCGCGGCGCTTCGGCGCGGCGGGCCGCCGGCTTCGGGGCCGGAGGATCGGGCGGACGGACCACGGGCTCCGGGCTCGCGACGGTGTCGACGGCCGGCGCCGGGGTGGCGAGGACCGGCTCGGCCGCCGGCGGCACGTCGCGGGCGACGGTCGGGTCCGGCGGGGTCGTTGACGCCGTCGGGACCTCGGCCGGCTCCGGAGGGGCCGTG
>NZ_NHSK01000151.1 GCF_016653355.1 Rhodoplanes elegans
AAAGCGGTCGACGGGAATTCCCCTGCCGTGATCCCGCCCCCGCCGGTGCACGTGTGAATGCCGGCGTGGGCGACCGATTAACTGGGCTGTGCCTCCCGACCGACCGCCCACATGAAGCCGACGAGCTCCCGCGCAATCGCCGTGCAGACGACGGTCGTCTTCTTGCCGCGGGCGCTGAGCGTGCGATACCGCGCAGTCAATCGAGACTGCGCTTTCCAGGCGATCTCTCGTATCTTCGGCGGGACCTGCTCCAACAAATATAATTTCTTGGTTCCAACCTTCGGTGGATGACGGTACGTCCAAGCGCTCTCGACCAGCATGTGGCGAACGCGTCCGTTCCCGGCTTTGGTGATGCCGCCTCGTTTGACCGTTGCACCGGTCGATCGCTCGCTGGGAACAAGCCCGAGATAGCCCATGAGTTGACGCGGACTTTCGAACCGCCGCAGGTCGCCGACCTCGGTCACGAACGTCACCGCCACGATCAAATCGACGCCGCGCAAAGCCTGGAGCGCGCGAACGACAGGGGACAGCGACCAGGTCGGAACAAACTCCTCGATCGCGCGCTCCAATCGGCCGACCCGTTCCTTCGAGACGCGAACCGAGTCGACCATTTCCTGCAGGGCAATCTGATGAGCAGGATGATCAAACGTCTGCTCCTGAAGCCACCGAAGATACCGCATAGTCCAGCCCGTCTTCCTTGGATAGGCTCGTCCGTGCTTCAGCAAAAAGGAACTCACCTGCTGGCGGTGCACTCGAAGCGTCTCGACTGCCGCCGCCCGCGCGCGAACAAGGTCCCGCATCGCTTCGTGTCCTTCATCGGGAACCCACACGGCGGTCAACTCTCCGGCCCGCAATAGCTTCGCCAGCGTCAATGCATCACGCCGATTCGTCTTCACCCGATCGCCCGGCTTCCGCGGTATCAGCGAAGGCGCGACCACCATGCATTCATGGCCGAGCGACACGATCAACCGGTGCAGCCCGTACCCGGTTGGACCGGCCTCATAACAGAAGTGAGCCCGCTTGTATTTCGGTGCGAGCTTTTTGATCACGCGACGCATGCTCTCGTCGGAGGCGTCCACCTCCCCCTGAAAGCGCACCTCTCCGTCCCGGCCACCCTCGGCAATCGCGATTGCATTCCGGGTCTTCGAAACGTCGATTCCCACAAAAGCTTCGCTATTATCGTCCATGGCTCGTCCTCCTACGGTGAGGATCGGCTCGGTTCGCCCGAGCAACCCTCGGGCACGTAGTGTAGGACGAGCCACACCCACCAGAGACGGACATACGGTCTTACACTCGATCGGAATTCGAGCATGGGCTCACACCGGTCATTCAGTGCCTTTGTACCATAAGCCGCTATTAAATATAGGCGATTGAAATGAAACGGATCCGCTGCGTCCATCAGGGTTATGAACTCTACGGGTCGGACCGGACTTTCATAAGTTGCGTTACGTTCCTTCGTGATCGCTACCCGGATTGGAATGTAGAAGTCGTTCTCCCTAAGGAGGGCCCGCTTTCAGATGTATTGCGCAATAGCGGATTCAAGATCATTATTCGCGATCTGTGGGTCTTGCGCAAAGGCTACGGGTACTTCCGTCTTGCGTTACGTGGCTTGTTGCTGCCGATTTTTGTGTATCGCAGTCTTCATGCGCTGAAAGACCACGATTTCCTATACATAAACACCTGTGTGATTGTCGATCATATGCTGGCCGCGTGCTTCCATCGGCGTAGTGTGATTCATGTTCACGAGATTCCCGGGCGTGCTACGCGTTGGCTGATCCGCTTCTTAATCGCGATGCCACGGGTCAAGGTGCTGTTCAACTCGCACGCAACACGCAACAGCATACAGCTTCCGAAAGCAATTCCGCAAACTGTCGTTCATAATGGGGTCGAGATTGCTGCTTTGGAGGACCGCGGTCTGCCGCACACCGGTTCGGCTGGGGACGCGCCGATCCGACTTTTGTTGATTGGCCGGATTAATTCGTGGAAGGGGCAGGATTTATTGATTGAGGCGCTCGCGCTGTTGCCCGAAGCGGCGCGGAAACAGTTCCGGGTCAGGATCGTCGGTGATGCCTTCGAGGGAGCGCCCTTCCGCAACGCGCTCCTCGCTCACATCGCCTCGCGGCAGTTAGCAGATCTTGTTGAGGTATTGGGATTTCAGAACGATCCGTCTGTAAGCTATTATTGGAGCGATGTCGTAGTCGTTCCCTCGCGCATGCCCGAGCCCTTCGGGCTCGTCGCCATAGAGGCGATGGCGCATGGTCGGCCAGTAGTGGCGGCGGCTCACGGCGGCCTTGTCGAAATCGTCGAGAACGAACGCACGGGCTTTCTTCATCAACCGAACGACGCCGCGGACTTGGCGCGGGTGCTCAAGAAAGTGATATTCCGACGCGGTTCGCTTAGCGATCTCGGCGAAGCGGGACGAGCACGTTATGCCTCTTTTTTTACCATTGACGCATTTAAGGCGTCCTTTCTTGAGGCCGTTGCCTCGGAGTTCCAAGGTATGTCCGTTTCCACATAGGATTCATGTCGTTCTGGACTATCCGGTGGAGGTCTTCGCCGACGGCGCCTACAGGACGACACCGCGAATGAGCGAACAATGATGCGATGCGGAGTATTGGACCGAATACTTAATTATCTACCCAAGTAGTCCTGCGCGCCATTTATCTGTTCCGCTTGCGCAGTGCTCGTAACGCCTTCTTCTATGCTACCGGACTATGAAGAGATGAAGCTATCGATTGTTATCGTTACGTACAACTGCAAGCCGTTTATCGACCGCTGTCTTGAGCCTTTGCTGCCGCACATTGGTGAACAATTAGAGGTTCTTGTCTGGGATAATGCCAGTTCGGATGGGACCTACAACTATCTCAAATGCCGCTACGACACCGTCAGGTTGTTCGGCGAACGCGGCAATCTCGGCTTCGCTCGTGGCAACAACGCGGCATTCAAAGAATGCCGCGGCGACTACGTCCTTCTGTTGAACCCGGATGCGTTCCTTCACGACCTCGGGCAGATCGAGTGCCTACTGCATGTGCTTGAGGCCGATACGGGTGTCGGAGCGGTTGGTCCAATGCTGATCAACGCTGACGGCAGCCATCAAGTCGGCGATGCCGGCTGGCGCCATGACCTCCCACGAGCCGTGGCTCATTTCCTGTTCCTGCACAAGCTGTTCGGCTTTGAAAGTATATACCTGACAAGCGCGCGGTTCCTGGAACGCGAAAGTATTGATCTCGATTGGGTGTCCGGCGGCTGCACACTCGTAAGCCGAAAGGTCATTGAACAGATCGGCGGCTTAAACGACGACATCTTTATGTATGGCGAGGATGTTGAATGGTGCGTGCGGATCCGCAACGCGGGGCTTCGCGTCGTTTATGTTCCGTCGGTCAGGGTCCACCATCTTCAGGGCGCAACGCAGAAAATCGACATTGACGCTGCTTACTCCTCGACGAAATGGCTCGACGCGCTGGCCGCCGAGATTCGGCGTAGCACCAGTGCCGTCGGCTTTTTCGTCTTCAAAGCGGTTGCCACGACGGGTTTGCTATTACGTTGGACACTTCTGCTCCTTGCGGCGTTGGGACGGGCCGACAAGCGATCGGTACGTGCCGCTCACATGCTGAAATACGCGCGCTTCGTCATCGGCCTGTCCTACGCGGTGAAGAAGTGAGCCGTATTCACGCTCAGCGGTCCTTAGGTGTTCAGTCCCGGAGAGTCGTGGCGTATCTTGACCCGAGAAGTGGAGGATTCGCTATGGCAGACGTTCTTCACGGGAGTACCCACATCAAGTCCCACCGCTCGGCGGCGGGCGGAAAAGGGGGGCCTTCAAGCAGGCGATCGGCCGTTCGCGCGGCGGGCGGACGACGAAAATCCACGCCCTGACCGATCAGCCGGCCGCTCGTTCTGCGGCTCTCGCCGGGCAACATCAACGACATCGCGTTCGCACCGACGCTGATCGCCCGGGTCGGGCCGATCACCGGCCACATCGCGGACAAGGCCTACGACGCCAACAGCCTGCGGCGTCTGCTCGCCGAGGGCGGCGCCAAGGCCGTTATTCCGTCGACCTCCAGCCGCAAGCGGCCCATCCCTTACGACCGCATCGCCTATCGACGGCGCAATCGCATCGAATGAATGTTCTCGCGGCTCAAGGACTTCCGTCGCGTCGCGACCCGCTACGACAAGCTCGCCCGAAACTTCCTCGCCGGCGCAATCCTGGCTGCCATCGTCGCCTGGTGGCTCAATTGAGTCCTGACCCTGGCGCAACCGTTGCATGTCGAAAACGCGTTCGGTGCGGAGGTGTAATGACATACAATGCATGCGTGCCTCTCCGAAGCGCTTGGCCCAGACGGTGGCGGTACCATCTGTGTCCGTCTTACCTTTGGGATTCTCTGGATAGCGGAGCGAGATCAGAGCCGGCGCGTCTGACGAAAGCGTTTTTCTGCGGCCTTCACTCGCTGCAACCCAGCCACTTTGTTGCACCAGAGGCGAGACGGTGAGCGATCTACCCGGCCTAAGGGCCGAGAAAATCGCGATGGCGATCTCCACTTTCACAAGGTTAGGGGCAAGCCTTGCCACGTTTGTCTTCCTCGCTAGGTATCTTGGGCCGGCTTCATACGGTGTTATAGGCACAGCGATCGCTTGTTCCATGCTGCTAAGCATGGCCTCCGATTATGGACTTGGAAATTTTCTGCTTCGCGAGGCGGGAGCCCGCCCTAAAGATGCCGTGAACATCGTTCGCCGCGGTCTTGTCCTTAAGGTCTGGACTACGGCCCTTTCAGTTCTTATCGCAGCGCTGGTCTTCGTCGTGCTTCGCCCCGCGAGCGAAACAGCGCTAGTCAACTGCGCCGTTTTGATCGGCGTCTTTTCGGCTGCGTTCGCTGACCTGGGCTTCGTCGTCGTCAGGGCAAAAGGTCGTTTTGACGTCGAAGCACGCAGCGTTGTGCTCTCAAACTTTTTTATGCTGCCCTTCGTGGTTGGCGTTGCAGCAGCGACCAGCGACGTTTTCGCTTCAGCGCTAGCCTTCGCCTTGTCACGCCTATTCTACCTTGCGGTCGCGGCGGTCATGCTGCGCAAATGGTTGCTGGGACCGGGAGCTTGGCCATCCGACTGGCGGGGGCTCCGTCGGATGGTGCGGGAAGCTTCGGGCTTCGCCGCCGATGGCATCCTGACAAATTTGTCGGTTCAAATTGATATTGTCGCGGTCTCGCTGGTGCTCGATCCGGTATCGATTGGGCTTTATCAGGTTGGCGCAAGGTTAGTTCAGGGTATCGCACCGTTTGCGGCGGTTCTGGCGACCGTATATTTGCCGCGCCTAGCACGGGCACGCAACGATGCTGGCCTCTACTTACATTTACAGAATTTAGTCAATATCGAATTTGCGCTTCTTGCCTTCGGGGCGGGCGCGTTTTTTCTTTTTGCAGCGCCTGTCCTATCTGTAGCCGTATTCGGCGAGCGCTACGCAGGACTTGCTTCCCTCTGGCCAGGCTTTGCCGCCTTTGCCCTAGGCCGCGTGTGGCTTGCTGGCCTTGGCGTCCAGCTATTCGCCTCAAACAAGATCTATATGCGCGTAATTGCCCAGATCGTTAGCCTCGCTGTGATGGGTCTGGGCGCTGTCCCAGTGCTTACGCACTATGGTTTGTCCGCTGCGCCGTGGCTGCTTGCAGTTTCGACACTAGTTGGGTTTCCGCTCTACGGGCATGCCCTCTGGGGTTTTGGTTTGCGGTTTTTCATTCTGTTCGGCCTCTCGATCGGATTGATCGCCGTATTGACGATCAGTACCGTTTCGTAAATTCAAGATGATAAAAGCGAAACACGCAGAAAAGGCCGCAATCAATGAAAGAGATTATCAAGCTGATCCTTGGGCGGCTGGGTCTTCATCGGACGGTCGTTGAGGAATTGACGAGCACTAAGTTGCGAAAAAAATATAAAGCGTTAGGCATTGATATCGGCATGTATTCGTACGGCTGTTTCGATTTGGGAAGAATTGGACGAAACACTACAATAGGGAGATATTGTTCATTTTCTAGTACGGCTCGGATACTGACTCGAAACCACGGGACGAATTTCTTGTCAACTACTCCATATCTTTTTGTCGATAACCTGAGTTTTGAGGCGCCAGGAAAGATTGATTATGTTAAATGCGTGCTCGAAGACGACGTCTGGATGGGGCATGGCGCCATCGTCCTGCCGGGGTGCACATTTATCGGGCGCGGTGCGATTATTGGTGCGGGATCCGTCGTCACCAAGTCTGTCGACCCCTACACGATCGTCGGTGGCAATCCGGCGCGAAACATACGCAAACGGTTTCTGCCGGAGACGATCGTGGAAATCGAGCGCTTGAGATGGTGGGAGTGGGATCTGGAAAGGCTTCAGTACGAGGCGAAGCACAATATAGATATGGTATTGTCTCCCGATACCTACTTCAATCAAGTTTAGTTGCAGTGACGCAATTAACTAAATGAAAGCGAGTGTATTTTTCTGCATCGCGACCTCTGTTTCGGTCGTGCCGCACCGAACCCATCACCGTCGTGGCGGCTCCGTAAAACAGCGCCTCGATCTTCTGCAGCTCATCCCGTTCGCGATGAACCTTTGGCACCAGTTCGCCGAGGCTCAGCCGCCGCCATTCAACGTACCGCCGTCCGCAAATCGAAGCCGCGGAGCGCCACCTGCGGCAGGGGCCCGTTGCTTCTGCAATGCTCCGAACAGCCGGTCCCGATCACCCGATCCCAGTGCCGCGTGCTTCGAGAATCAAATTCGACGATTCTTGGCACGCGACTACAGTCCATTCTTCAAGATCGAGCCCAGTCGACAGATTCTCAGGCTCTTTGAGTCCGTTTGGAAACTCGGCTCAGAGGGTGATGCGGCGCAGGAGGAGGCTTCCCATGGCGACGTGGAGCATGGCCTCGGAGACGTCGATCCTGGCCTCGTATCCGCATTCCGACGATCGCGACCACCTGTACCGAGGGATCGCGACCAGTGTGGCGCGGGGTGTGAGGGGGGCCGTCGGGTCGTCGTCAGGATCATCTGGGCGCCGGCACTGTCTGAGATGCCGGCGGGCGTGAGGTTCACCATCAGAAGCCGACCGTCGATGTCGACCGCGACATGGCGCTTGCGGCCGAAGATCTTCTTGCCGCCGTCGAAGCTGCGGTCCGCACCGGGCGCCGGCGCCTTGACGGTGGGGCTGTCGAGGATGCCGGCCGACGGGCTCGCCTCGCGGCCCGCCCGCTCACGGTCGATCATCACGGCGAAGTCGTGGATGGTGCGGAACAGGAACAGCCGCACCATGCGTCGGAACCAACAGTAGACGGTCGGCCAGGGCGGGAAGTCCATCGGCAGCATGCGCCAGCCGCACCCGGTCCGAGCCAAATATCGAACTGCATTGAGGATTTCGCGAAGGTCGATGCGCCGCCGACGGCCGGTTCGGCCCGGCTTCGGGAGGAGCGGCGCGACCTGCGACCACTCCTCACCCGTCAGATCCGTCGAGTAGCGCTTTGCCTTCTTCTCGATGTCGGCCATCCGGGCCCGATTCGCTGCTGTCCACGTGGACAGCTGAATCACGGCCGCAGCCGCACCGCCACTTCAGTTTCCAAACGGGCTCTAAAGTCGGTAAGCGAACTGAGTTGCTCTTTACGCGGCATCACGTAAGCCCGACCTTCATTGGCCGCCGCGGTTTTGTGTCGGGGCTGGTCGCGGCTGCAATTGCGCCATTGGTCGCCAAAAGCGAGATTGCTTCCTCGCGACCTTTAGCATTGCAGGACGTCGCGGAAGGAATAAAACCTGGCGCGGATATAACAGAACCGTTAGAGAAAGCGTTAGCGCTAGCCCAGTTGCAAAACATCGGAGAAGTCCTGCTTCCAGCCGGAGAATACCTCGTGAAGTCCATCAAAATGATCAGCAAAGTGAAGCTGAAGGGACTCGGACGGGGATCGACAAGATTGAAGGTTGTCCCAGAATCATCTGGACCGCTCATTGTTCTGGGCAACGGGCCGATCATCTATACCGCCATCGAGGGAGTGACGCTAGTCGGCGGGACGCCATCGGCTGCGATCAATCCAGGACAATACGCGATTAATCTGGAGGCCAAGCCAATTGCCGGATCGACCCCCGCCAATGGTGGACTGTGGTGGTCGTATATTCAAGATGTTGCGATTATCGGTTTTTCCAGGGGGATCCGAGTTCAAGGCGGCGCGGTCCCGGGGAACTATCAACTACCTCACCAGTTTATCAGTGTCCGTGATCTGGTCGTATTCCTCTCCAAGGATGCAACTGGTCCCGCGCTGAAACTTACGGGGCAGGTCGCTCAGATCACGTTCGAACAATGCCATTTCGATCACAACGGTGGAATAGGCGAACTAACGCTCGTCGAGATTGGGCGTGTCGGAGAAAGCAAAACTGCGAAGGGTCCGGAACCCTCGTTGCTCCGGTTCAGCGTATGCACTTTCCAGAGTGCGCGCCAGGGCGTGGTGATGGCCGGAAGCCAGAACATCGCATTCGAGTCATGCTGGTTCGAACAATTGCAAGGCGGCATTCTCGCGGGAAAGAACAGCGTCGGCACTTTGATTTCAGGCTGTCGCTTCGCAAACGCTGCAAGTGTTCGGCCGGCCATCGAATTCGTGGACGACGCTCAGGGCACGGTCTCGTCCAACGTTTTCGCGGGTTCGCGCACCATGGCTTCAATTCGGGTTTCTCCCGCGGGGCGCGTTGCGCAGTCGAACAACATTCAAACCCTGGGTGCCAGCCAGTGACGCGATGTCCCTTAACGACTCATTAAAGACCGCTTTTCTGGTTGTATTGTTTGTCTTCGTCGAATTGGCGCCCCGGATCGCGGTTTATCTCGCATGCCTACCGCTTGTTGTTCTTCTAGTCGCCACATCTGTGCGAAGTTCGGAGCGATTGATCGCAACCTGCTGGCCTCTAATTGTGATCTTTCTGCTTGGAGGGATCGTATCGATCGGTTCTGGTGAAATGAACGTAGATGCGGTGAAGGGCGCGTACTACACCTCAAGGCCAGTCGTGTTCATCGGGGCCGGAATGTGCCTTCAGCTTCGAATGAGCATACCGTTTAAAATGCTACGAAGAGGGCTCATCGTTGCGGCCGTGATTTTATCTTTCGTGTACATCTACAAATATCTGACTACCGGAGCAGCTTCGGAAGCGAGCAGATATGCCCTGAGAGACGCGATCGGCGTCGGATACATCACTGTCGCGATCGCCGCCGCGATCATCGTGGGCTTCGTGATGACGGTGCGGATCAGACCGATGGAGGTCGCCGTGTTGTCCATCTTGATGGCGGCAGTCGTCCTGTCGGGATCGAGGTCCAGTTTCATTACGATAGGCATAATGATAATTAGCTATTACGCGCCCTTCATTCTGGTCCCATTTGCAGCGGTTTCATTAGCGGCGATTCTGTTCGTTCTGACGACGCCTTTCATCCAGCTGATCGTTGATCCTGATACGCTCAGGCAGATGTTTTACAAGCTTCCCGCTGCCGTGGTCGAAATCATATCCATTCAGCGCTACTCGGAATCGGAGGTGAATGTCGGCTGGCGAGGATTCGAAACGTTCCGAGCCTTCTCACACGTATGGGATGAGGGCGCACTTGCTGCATTGTTCGGCACCGGGTGGCACGGCGTCGTTCCCATTCTCTGGCGCATTAAGCTGGGGGCGGAAATTCTCACAGACATCCCTGTTCTCCACAATGCATGGGCTTTCATTTTCTTGCGATCGGGGTGTGCTGGTCTTGCGGCGATCTTTGTCCAGTTCTGGCTGTGGAGTTCCTTATTTCGAAGACGGCTTCGGTCGGATTTCGATTCGTCGGCTCATGAGATTCGCGGTTTCGCGTCGGGTTTGCTCTTGGTGTCCATCGTTAACATTCCGACGATCGCGAGCGTCTACAACCCCGGAGGATCAGGTCAAATTATCGGAATTCTTTTTGGGTGTTGCATTGGCTATTATGTTAACGATCGAAATATAACAAAAGCGTTAATAAAGAAAGACAAAACCCCGCGCTATAGGGGTAGATCCGATATGCGACGAACGGACCATTAGTGCCTCCGTTGGGGTTGGTGACGTACATGGTCCGCCGTGCGTTTGGCGGCGATCTGTTGTGCGGTCAGGTCACCGGTTTGGATGGATAGTCGAACGGAGGTCGGTGTGATGCGCAAGGCAGTTCGCCGTTGAAGGGAACGGTTCAAAGTTCTTTCGAGAAGTCTGAGGCCGTTACCGGCCGTCTCGAATCTGTCGAGTTCATGCGGTTCCTAGCGGCATTTCTAGTACTCATCACGCACTGTGGTTTCTACGTTCACGAACGTCTTGACAGCGATTTCGAGTACTGGCGACGAGGGTCTTCGGGCGTCGGGCTCTTTTTTGTCATAAGTGGCTTTGTGATGATCCTTTCATCGCAAAAACTGTTACTTTGTGCCAACGGCTGGAAAACTTTTGCGCTAAGAAGGCTTTCACGTATTGTGCCGATCTACTGGATGGCTACAACCGCCAAAGTCATTGCGATGCTCGTCGCCGCCCATCACGTGTTACATGCGGAATTCGATCTTCCTTTTATTATAAGGTCATATTTCTTTGTTCCGAGCTACAATCCCTTGGATCGAACCATCCAGCCGATTCTCGGCGTAGGTTGGACTCTAGTCTTCGAGATGTTCTTCTATATTTTGTTTACACTGGCGCTCTTTTGGAAACTGCGACCAATAAAGTTCATAGGAATCATTATTCTGTTTGTAAGCGCCGGTTCGGTATTCCGGGAAGCCATGCTCTCGATGGAAAGGTTCCCAGTATTCTATTTTTTGCTGGACACGGTCATGCTGAATTTCCTTTTCGGCATGGTGCTAGGCGAGCTTTATCAAAGGAAAAGACTCCTTGGTCCGACCACGGCATTATTTGCTGTCGTGTTGGGCATGCTGTCGATCGTTTTTGATGTCTTCAGTATAGCGGGCGGCCCAGTTCCGTCGATCATCTCGATCGGATTGGCCTCCTTTTTTGTACTTTGGGGCTGCGCATCGATAGAGCAAAGTCGTAGGTTGACAATTCCGGTGATATTTGTCTTTCTCGGGGCGGCTTCGTACTCGACCTACTTGTTCCACCCGTTGCTTGCTCCAATTGTTCCGGTTCTTTTCAAAAAGCTTGGACTGGAAAATCCCTGGCTGGCGGTGTTGTGTTCGATCCTTTTTGCTCTTTCTGCTACAAGCCTGATATACCAGTATGTAGAGCGCCCGATCACTAGGTTCCTTGCTAGCAAGGTGTAGGGCATGGCGCCGAGCAATTGCGTCGTTCTTGGCCACATCGGCACTGAGGTGTTGATTGTTTGAGGTCGCGCAAAATTTATGAGTCGTAGGCCGAGGTCATGCGCAGCCCATTTTGGTGTAGGCCTTTTCGTTCGTGAAACTCCAGGTGATGCGTGCCGGGCGCTGTTGCGTTGCTTCTCCCAGACGGCGACCTCTATGCGCAGGCGCGAGGAGCTTTTCGATGCGGCGGTCGAGGCATTAGCTTGCGAGCGCGCGATCTCGATTATATTGAGCCCACTTGCGTGCTTCGGAACGTAGTCGAAATCCGTCTGTCGCAGCACGCGCAGTGCCTCGTCGGTGGGGAAGGTCTGATAGAGGCCTCAGACAAGTTGTCGAGCACCACCCTGGGTCGCTCGGCCCCCGGGAATGAAGCTCGGTGAGTTCGCGCTTGCAGACGGCGACGCTCACCGCGCCCTCGTGGAGACGCGGCGCTTGAACTTTTAGCACTGTGCGATAGTGCGAGTGAGAGCGGCTTCAGCCGAGCCGTTCCTCCGCGAAGGCCTCGTCGACGACGCGTTGCGTGCTGGAATGCAGGCGGGCGTTGGCGACGGTGTCGAGGTTGATGCTCTCTCGCGCTTTAGTTCTAGAATCCGTTTTCTGATGCATGATCCGGGCTGATGGTCCTGGCGCACAGGTCGCGCGCGGATGGGACCGGCTAACCCCAATCAGCGGAAGATATAAGTGGTCATGGAAGAACATAGAAAAGCTCTAAGAATAGGCCTTCTCTGGCATACGTTCAGCCATGGCAACTTGGGCGTCGACGCGCTGGCTTGTGGGCACGCAATTCTGCTGCGCCGCGCAGTTCAGAGAGTTGGTGTCACGGCGCACTACACCTCCCTCGGCGCAGGACAAAACCGTTTGGCTGAGCTGCCCGGTGACGTCACGAATGGCCCTGAACCGCAACTTAAGCAGCTGCTGAAGGGAAACTTCGGATTCCTCACTGCCATACGAAACTGTGACGTCGTCTTCGACATCGGGGAAGGTGACAGCTTTACCGACATCTATGGAGTGCGACGGTTTGCACGGTTGGTCGGGACGAAGTTGGCTGTGCTGGCATTGGGCAAGCCCTTGATTATAGCCCCACAAACGATTGGGCCGTTCAACCTGCCCGTTTGCCGTCGGGTTGCGATCGCCGTGATGCGACGCGCCGGGGGGGTATTCACACGCGACGAACTTTCCACGGCATTTCTCAACGAGTGTGGCATTGCGAATGCCGAGGAGTTCATCGACGTTGCTTTCGCCGTTCCAGTCATCAAGCAAGCTAAGGCCGGCGACCGGCAGCGTGTTTGCTTGAACATTTCGGGGCTGCTTTACAATCAGAGTTATACGGGCAAGAACGAGCTCGGCATGAGGCTTGATTATGCGTCCCTAACGCATGCGCTGATCGAGGAGATGGGCAAGCGACCGGGTGTCGAGGTTCATCTATTGGCCCATGTGAGCGGTTCGGGAGGCGACGATGATGATACCGCGATTATGCTGGAGCTCAAGCGACGCTATCCTTCCGCAGTCACCGCACCGATGTTTAAAACGGCCGGGCAGGCTAAGTCCTACATGTCTGGAATGGATTTCGTCGTCGCGGGTCGCATGCACGCCTGCATTGGCGCATTCTCCGCAGGGGTCCCGGTTGTACCGATCGCCTACTCCCGGAAGTTCAACGGACTGTTCAGCACACTGAAATATGCGCACTATGTCGACGGTAAGGTCGACAACGCGGAAGCCGCGCTTGGCAAGATCATGGCGGCCTTTGATGCCCGAGACAGTTTGGCGGTCGACGTGGACAGAGGATTGACGATCGCAAACACTCGCCTTGAGCGATATGTGGATCGGCTTGTCCATATTCTAAAGTACCCATTAAGTGAAGCCCGCAGGAAAGTGCGGTCCGGTTAAGGTCCGGGGCAGTCAGGCTTCTGCAGCGGTGGGCTGGCGTTTTCCGATTCCGCGGCAGGAGGTCGTGAATGCGTCTGGCGGGATGATCGGGACATCGGGACGAACGGCAAGGACTTCGGCGAGCCAGGCTTGAGGATCGATTTGTTCAGCTTGGCGGTCTCGGTTTGCCGCGGCCGCGTTCCACGCCGCGCCGACATGCGCCCGATGCCGTTCTTCTGGCCGATGCGCGCCTCGTCCTGGAACCAGATCTCGACCAGCTTGCGATCGGCGACGCCTTCGAGATGGGCGGATGGGCGCTCAGCGTCGTCGCGAAGTATTTTTGAACGCCGCGATCGTTCCGGCGTCCTGCGCCGGATGACGCGGCCGCGCGCTGATATGGGAGGAGCCGCGGGCGTCGAGGATCTTGCCGATCGTCCGCTCGTGATACGCGACCCCGAAGCGCTCGGCGACGAGCCGCTGGAGGTCGACCCGCCGCCAGCGCACCACGCCGTGCACGGCCGGGTCCGGACCAGTCTCGACGATCGTACCCAACCGCCGAGGACCGCGGGATTTCTGCTTGCGTTGTCCGGGATGGAGGGTCAGGCCGCGAGCGATGTCGGGGCCGGCGTATAGTTCCAGGGAAGCAGCGCGGCCAGATCTCGGATGGCTTGATCGTTGATGCGCGCGAGGACGTCGGCGAGCCAGGCTTGTGGATCGACTTCGTTGAGGCGGGCGGCCTGGATCAGGGTGTACATCAGCGCGGCGCGTTCGCAGCCGCGGTCGGAGCCGGCGAACAGCCACGACTTCCGGCCGAGCGCGATGCCACGCAGGGCGCGTTCCGTCGCGTTGTTCGTCAGGCAGATTTGCCCGTCGTCGAGGAAGCGCGTGAAGGCAATCCAGCGCTTGAGCATGTAGTCCATCGCCTTGGCGACGTCGGAGTGGCGCGACAGGCGGGCCCGCTCGGCCCGCATCCAGATCTCGAGGTCGGCGACGAGAGGAGCGGCTCGCTCACGGCGCAGAGCGAGGCGCTCGGCCGCCCAAGAACGGAGGCTCCGATCACCCCATCGGCTGATCACCACACCCGCCAAAGTGGGGAATTTTGCGCGCCCCAAAGTGGGGAGATTCCGAGGCCCGTTGACACTCAGCGGAGGGACACCGACGATCTCCGCCAGCTCCACGAGCTGCGCGGTGGTCAGCCGCGAGCTCGGACCTGGCGACGGGATGTCCATAAGCCCGTCCGGGCCGTGCGTGTTGAACCGGTGCACCCAGTCGCGCAGCGTCTGGCGCTCCATGCCGCCGATCCGCGCCGCCTCGGTCCGGTTCATGCCGTCCCCGGCCGCCGCCAGCGACAACTGCCGCCGGCTCTGGTTGGCATTCTTCGACGCCGCCGCCAGCCGCCGTAAATCGGCCACCGAGAAATCTGTCCGCAGAGCAACCGCTGTCGCCATGGCGCGAATCCTCCCGCGCCAAGCGAATCACATCCGGCCACTCCCCGGAATCCCCGGCGAGTCAGGAGCCGAGGCCGTTGGTATAACTCGTTAAATCACAGCCTCGATCTCGCGATCTCCTGCTAATTCAAACGAGAATTCCAGGTGATCAGTCAAAGTGGTATATACAACAACGCCAAACCGTCAATAATAGACGCAGAGTATCTCCAGGTAAAGCATGGGGGGATTAATCGTGGAAGTAAATCTCATTCTCGATCCACTCTTGAGCCGGCATGGCCCGACCTACATCGCCGCCCGGCTCGCCGAAGCCATGAATTGTCCCGAGGCGCCCTGCCGCATTTTTACATCCGTCAATAAATGGACGGGCGCCCCCCTCAACGTCGAAGTCTTGACCGGTCTGCCGACACCCGGCCCGCTCGCGAAGATCCCCACTCGGGTCGCCAGGAATCTGGTGATGCGGTTCGCGGAACGAAAGCTTTTGAACAAGGTCCAGAACTCAAAGGGGATGCAGGTCGTCTTTACATTTGGCGATGTATCGCTACGTCTGGCGCAAGAACTGCATGCGCTCGGCGTTACTGTGATTCGCGAAAAATTCAACTGCGCCCGGGCGACCGCCCGCGCTATCCTCGATCAGGCCTATATTTCGCTGGGAGTGGAGCCCGCGCACGGCCTGGATGATGCTTCGATCAAGTATGAGAATGAAGGCCTCGCGATTGCCGATGCGGTGTTTTGTCCGAGTCCTCAAGTCACCAAATCGCTGCGCGCGCTAGGCATTCCCGACGATCGGCTTCTCGCGACTAGCTACGGCTGGGAACCGGCTCGTTTTTCGGGCAGCCATAAATTGTTCCCCGCGGAAGAAGGCGTCACCCTGGTGTTTGTGGGATATCTATGCGTGCGAAAGGGCGCTCACATTTTGCTAGATGCTTGGCGAAAGGCCAATATCAAGGGCCGGCTGATCATTGCCGGAGCTATCGAGCCGGTCATCCAGCAACGATTTTCCGATGTACTGCATCGTCCAGACGTGATGTACATGCCATATACAGACGATGTTCCCGCGCTCTATCGGTCCTCCGATTGGTTTGTGTTTCCGTCGCTTGAAGAGGGCGGTCCGCTCGTGACCTATGAGGCAGCCGGCTGCGGGGTACCCGCATTGACATCCCCGATGGGGGCCGGCGCATTTACGCGCGACAAGGTGGATGGAATTGTTCTTGACAGCATCAGTTCCGAGGAATGGGCTGAGCAAATTGCATCCTTGCCTTCCAGAGAGGAAGAGCGTCGTGCGTTCGCCGCCTCGGCGAAAAGCCGATCGCTGGATTTCACCTGGGACAAGGTGGGGATCCATCGTCGGGAAATATTGCAGAGCAGGTTTTCGTAAGCAGGTCGATGAAGGCGAATTCGCATGGGTAAGCTAGCCTTTATCAAGCGCAACGGGTTGTGCCACGGTTGCGGCGCCTGTGCGGCGGCGGTCGGCGGCGATAAGATCAAAATGTCGATGACTGCGGCAGGTTTTTTGCGACCTAAGGAACATCAGCCGTTGACGACGTTCGACGAGGAAACTATACGAAGGGTCTGCTCCGGAGCGGAACTGCAGCACTTCGCGGTGACTGACGGAGGCTACGATCGGTCTTGGGGACCTGTCGTTTCGGTCGAGACCGGGTTTTCTACGGATACCGACGTCCGTTACCTCGGCTCTTCCGGCGGCGTGATTTCTGCGATCGCGATTCATCTCGTCGAAACGCGGACCGTGGACTTCATCCTCCACACATCTGCCGACCCGAGCGATCCTGTGGGCAATATCACTCGGCCCAGCACGACGCGCGCGGAGATCATTGAGGCCGCCGGCTCTCGCTACGCGCCATCTTCGCCGTTGGCCGACATTGGGGGATACCTGTTGAAGGGGCGTCGCTTCGCCTTTATCGGGAAACCATGCGACGTGGCAGCATTGCGGCGCATGGCGCGATCAGACCCACGCATAGATCGCCTCATCCCCTTTAAGATATCTTTTTTTTGCGCCGGTGTGCCAAGCCGTAAGGGAGCTCTGGCCGTCGTCGAAAAGCTGGGCGTCAAAGAGAGCGATCTCGCCAAATTTTCCTACCGTGGACGAGGCTGGCCGGGTTGGACTCGCGCCACTCGACGGGACGGGTCAGAAGAGAAAATGGATTATAATTCCTCTTGGGGCTACATTCTGAGTCCGCGTGTGCAATTCCGCTGCAAGATATGTCCGGACGGCACGGGCGAGTTCTCTGACATCGCATGCGGTGATGCCTGGTACAGCAGGGACGGCTATCCGGATTTCACGGAGCGCGATGGTCGCAGCTTGATTGTCGCCCGAACATCCGCGGGACGGGCACTACTGGACACCATCCGAGAGGCAGGGGCCCTGAACTGCAAGCCGCTGCCAAAAGACGAAGTACGCAAAATGCAGCCATATCAGTATAACCGCAAACGAGCGGTCTTTGTTCGGCTTTTGGGCATGCGTCTCGGAGGATTATCGACGCCAAAATATCGGGGTCTCTCGTTGCTACAACTGACGCTGCTTTCGTCGCCGATCTGGTTGCTCCGCAACCTCCTTGGAACGTATTTTCGCGCAGGCAAGTCAGAGCGCCTGTAGTCCCGACATCGCAGAGCTACGCCGAGCGCACCCACATGTGCGCGATTAGTCTCTCAAGGGTCTGGTCGCTATTGCCGGCGCGGTATCATTGCGGGTACCCACATCAAGGCCCACCGCTCGGCGGCGGGCGGAGAACGGGGGCCTTCAAACAGGCGATCGGCCGCTCGCGCGGCGGACGGACGACGAAAATCCACGCCCTGACCGATCACTGCGGCCGGCCGCTCGTTCTGTTGCTCTCGCCCGGCAACATCAACGACATCGCCTTCGCACCGACGCTGATCGCCAGAGTGGCGCCGATCACCGGGTTGATCGCGGACAAGGCCTACGACGCCAACAACCTCCGCCGCCTGCTCGCCGAGGGCGGCGCCAAGGCCGTGATCCCGTCGACCACCAGCCGCAAGCAGCCGATCCCCTACGATCGCATCGCCTACAGACGCCGCAACCGCATCGAGCGGATGTTCTCGCGGCTCAAGGACTTCCGACGCGTCGCAACGCGCTACGACAAGCTCGGCAGAAACTTCCTCGCCGGCGCCATGCTGGCCGCCACCGTCGCTTGGTGGCTCAATTGAGTCCTGACCCTAGCACTACTTTGGCTGAAATCTGAACTCTCGGTCCGGTCCTGGATTCCCGAATCGCGTCATCGGTGATTCATGGGAGGTCGGCTTGTGGAGGGCCGAATACGGTCGACGCGCGATCAGATTGGGAAGGCGAGCTCGGACGTTGGCTCGATCAGTTTCTGGACCGGCTGGGCCACAAGGCGCGACGGCGGATGTGTCCCCGGTACGTGGCAGGCCTGATCGGGCCGGGAGACCGTAAGAGCATCCAGCCTATGACGGAACGGTTTGCGCCGGGGGACTACGACCAGTTGCACCACTTCGTCGCCGGCGGGGTTTGGGATGCCGCGCCGTTGGAGGACGAACGCGTCCGACAGGCCGACAGGCTGGTCGGCGGCAGGGACGCCGTCCTGGTGATCGACGACACGGCGCTGCCCAAGAATGGCGATCATTCGGTGGGGGTAGCACCCCAATATGCGACGGCGCTGGGAAAGACGGCGAACTGCCAGACTTTGGTGTCGCTGACGCTCGCCCGCGACGAGGTGCCGGTGACGGTCGCACTGCGGCTGTTCCTCCCCGAGAGCTGGACGAGCGACCCGGCTCGCATGGAAAAGGCCGGCGTTCCGGTGCAATTCCGCACGGCTCGGACCAAGCCGGAGATCGCGCTTGCGGAGATCGATCGAATGATCGCTGCCGGCACTCGCTTCGGCTGCGTGCTGGCCGATGCCGGATATGGACTCAGTGCCCCGTTCCGCCATGGGCTGACGGGGCGCAAGCTGAACTGGGCGGTCGGCATTCCACGGCATCAGAAGGTGTACCCTATCGACGTGCGACTGATCTGGCCCGAGGCGTCACGCGGACCCGAGCGGCGTGCCGCTCAAGGTCACCGCCAAGCTCGAATGCATCAGCACTCCGCACAAGGTCAACGCGTTGGGCTGGCCCGCCTTGTAACGCCCGGCGTTGATGGTCTTGATAAAGCCGATCTTGCCGGCTGTGCGCGGCTGTATATGAACTCGGTGGTGTCTTGCAGGATGAGGATCGGGCCCTCGCTCGCGGCGCAGCGCTCGGCGGTCGCGGCGAAATGACCGGCGAGCACCCCATGCTCGGTCACGCGCGGGTTGTCGAAGAAACGATAGGCCGCTTTCGTCGCCGCCCAGTCGCCACACGCCGCCGGGATCGGCTGGCCAGGCGCGGCCGACATCTGCTCAAGCAGGCAGCGCATCCTGCGCGCCAGGCGTTTGTCCGGCAGCCCCGCCGCCACGACTTCGTCGTCATGCCAGCCGGCGGCGCCGGCACCTGTGTCCCCGCTCATTTGTGACGCCTCCGCGAATCGGCGTCACAGACAGAATCACGAACGATTCAACAGGTGCAAATTGTCGGGGTGAGATGTGGGTAATCGGAAGCCTCGCCGGGTGGGTACAGCAAATACCCCCAAGAATCCATAACTCGCTGAGATCGCAACCGCTAACCACCGTCGCCTGGTGCCTCAATTGAGTCCTGACCCTAGCCGGTCGAGCGCGGGGCCATCAGCCTGTCCGACAATGACGCCAAATATCTACCTCTCGCCTCTTTCGAGAGCCCGTTCACATATGACGGCGCGCTATTCGCGCCGCTAATGGCTTAAGGACGAAAGTCATGCTGAAGGGCCGTCAAATTCTGGTCACGGGCGGGGCGGGCTTCATCGGCTCGGCGGTGGCGCATCATCTCGTGAGCGATCTCGGCGCCAGCGTGCTGGTGGTCGACAAGCTCACCTATGCGGGCCATCTCGCCTCGCTGGCCGGGCTCGAAGGCCGAGCGAGCTATCGCTTCGTGCGGGCCGACATCTGCGACGCGCCCCGCATAGCGGCGCTGCTCGCCGAGCACGAGCCGGACGCCGTGATGCATCTCGCGGCCGAGAGCCATGTCGACCGCTCGATCGACGGCCCGATGGATTTCATCCGGACCAACGTGGTCGGCACCTGCACGCTTCTGCAGGCGGCGCTGGCACACTGGCGCGGATTGTCGCCCGAGCGGGCGCGAGCCTTCCGCTTCCATCACGTCTCGACCGACGAGGTATTCGGGGCGCTCGGGGCGACCGGGCAGTTCACCGAGACGACGCCCTACGACCCGCGCTCGCCCTACTCGGCCTCCAAGGCCGCGTCCGATCATCTGGTCAGCGCCTGGGGGCACACCTACGGGCTGCCGGTCGTGATCAGCAACTGCTCGAACAACTACGGGCCGCGCCAGTTCCCCGAGAAGCTGATCCCGCTCAACCTGATCAAGGGCCTGGCCGGCGAGCCGATGCCGGTCTACGGCGAAGGCAAGAACGTCCGCGACTGGCTGTTCGTCGAGGACCACGCGCGTGCCCTAGCGACGATCCTGGCGCAGGGACGGGTCGGCGAGACCTACAATGTCGGCGGCGACGCGGAGCGGCGGAACATCGACGTGGTGACGACGCTGTGCGCCGTGCTCGACGAGCTGTCGCCGCGCGCTGCGGGCCCGCATCGTGATCTGATCACCTTTGTGCGCGACCGGCCGGGTCACGACTTCCGCTACGCCATCGACTTCTCGAAGCTCGAATCCGAGCTCGGCTGGCGGCCCGCGGAATCGTTCGAGACCGGGCTGCGCCGCACCGTGCAGTGGTATCTGGACAACCGCGCCTGGTGGGAGCCGCTGCTGAAGACCACGGACGCGGCAGCGCGGCGTGGCCTCGCCGCAGTCCGCTGACCATGCCCCCGTCATGAAGCTCCTGCTCCTCGGCGGAACCGGCCAGCTCGGCCGCGAGATCTTCCTCCACGCCGGTCCGGGATTGAGCATCGTCGCGCCGACGCGTCGCGATCTCGATCTCGTACGGCCGGAGACGATCGACTCCTATGTCGCCGCGCAGGACGTCGACGTGATCGTCAATGCTGCCGCCTACACGGCCGTCGACAAGGCCGAGAGCGAGCGCGATCTCGCCTTCGTGCTCAATGCCGAGGTGCCGGGCCGGCTCGCCGCCGCGGCCGCCGCGAAGGGCATCCCGCTCGTCCATGTCTCGACCGACTACGTGTTCGACGGCATTAAGGGCGCGCCCTATCGCCCGACCGACCCGGTGGCGCCGCTCGGCGTCTACGGCGCCAGCAAGGAGGCGGGCGAGAAGGCCGTTCGCGCCACGTCGGGGCGTGCAGTGATCCTGCGCACCGCCTGGGTCTACGGTCCGTTCGGTGGCAACTTCATGAAGACCATGCTGCGGCTCGGCCGCGAGCGCGACGTGCTGCGCGTCGTCGACGACCAGCGCGGCACGCCGACCGCCTCGGCGGATCTCGCGGCTGCCAGCCTCGCGATCGCGGTCCGGCTCGTGAACGATCCGGGCGACCACGGCGGCACGTTCCACTTCACGAATGCAGGCGAGACCACCTGGTGCGGTTTCGCCCGCGCCATCTTCGATCTGGCGGGGTCGCGGCTCGCGCGACGACCCGACGTGCTCGCGATCACCACGGCCGAGTATCCGACACCGGCGCGGCGCCCGGCCGACTCGCGGCTCGATTGCGACGCGACGATTGCTCGTTATCACATTTCGCAGCCCGATTGGCGTACTGCCTTGGCCTCAACGCTCGACCGAATTCTCGAAAGGACGATTTGACATGAAGGGCATTATTCTTGCCGGCGGCAGCGGCACGCGGCTCTATCCGGCGACGCTTGCCGTCAACAAGCAGCTTCTGCCCGTCTACGACAAGCCGATGATCTACTATCCACTGTCGGTGCTGATGCTGGCGGGCATCCGCGAGATCCTCCTGATCTCGACCCCGGAGCATCTCGGCTTCTACCGGCAGCTGCTCGGCGACGGCGCGACCTGGGGCATCCGAATCGACTACGTCGTGCAGGACAAGCCGATCGGGCTCGCTCACGCCTTCGTGCTGGGACGCGACTTCGTCGGCACCGACAAGGTATGCCTGATCCTCGGCGACAACATCTTCTACGGCCACGGCCTCTCGGCCGAGCTGGCGCGGGCCGCGGAGTCCGACGCCGGCGCGACCGTGTTCGGATATAACGTGCGCGAGCCCAGCCAATACGGCGTCGTCGTGTTCGATCCTGCCGGTAAGCCCGTTGAGCTGATCGAGAAGCCGAATACCTTCAGGTCGCCCTGGGCCGTCACCGGCCTGTACTTCTACGACAATCGCGTGCTCGACATCGCGGCCGACCTCAAGCCGTCGGCGCGCGGCGAGCTGGAGATCACCGACGTCAACCGCTGTTATCTGGAGATGGGTGCGCTCGAGGTGGTGAAGCTCGGCCGCGGCTATGCTTGGCTCGACACCGGCACGCACGACGCACTCCTGGAAGCGTCCGAGTTCGTCCGCTCAATCCAGGCCCGCCAGGGTCTTCTGGTCGGCTGTCTGGAGGAGGTGGCTTATTTGCAAGGCTTCATCGATGCAGATGCTGTCCTGCGCCTCGCCAAGCGATACGAGAAGACCAACTACGGCGTCTACCTCAAGCAGATCGTCGAAGATGCCAAGGATGAAGTTCAGCCGAGTAAGCGCGGCATCAAGAAGGTCATTTCCGAAGCGTTGCTGTCTTGAGGAGTTCTGCGCTCTGGACGTAGCGGGCGACGACGTTGACTGATTTCCAGCCGCCGGACCGCATGATCGGCAGGATGCCGAGGCCGGCGGTCATCATGTCCTGGGCGGCGCCGACCCGCATGGAGTGACCCGATATTCTTGCCTGCTCAACCTCCGAGAGGCCGGCAGCCCGGGCGCGCTGCTTAAGGATGCGGCCGATCGAGTGGGGATGTAGTGACAATGGCCCGACGACTCCGGCGACGATGCGGCGGAACAGATCGCCCTCGGTGATCTCGGCGGCCGCCAGCCATTTTCGGAGCATCCCGGCCGCTGCGGCGGAGATGTAGCCTTCGCGGCCGTCGCCGAACGGGTCGTTCTTGGCGCGGCGGATGAGGGCGAGCATGCCGCCGTCGGGGAGGGGGCTCAGGTCCTCAACGCGGAGCGCGACGAGCTCCGAACGGCGGCAGAGCGTGTCGTAGCCGACCGCGATGACGGCGCGGTCCCGCAGGCCGGCGAGGTTTTTGGGGCAGGCGGCGATCAGGCGGTCGCGGAGGACGGCCGTGAGCCCGAGCGCCTGAGCCGGGCGGCGCGGCTTCGTTCGCAGCGCGCGCCGCATGGCGATCAGAACATCCTCGTCTTCGGCGGGATCGCGTAGATGGAACAAACGATGAACTTTTCGGATCGAGGCCAAGCGTCGGCGGAGTGTGCTGGCGGAGGCCGAAGCCGCGTCGGCCGCCAGAAACGCGGCGACCGTCTCCGGCGAGGCGGGCAGGGGGCAAAGGCCCTGCTTGCTGCACCACTTGTCGAACAGCCGGAAGTCGGCCCGATAGCTGCGGAGCGTGTTTTCCGAGTAGGCGCCATCGAGGCGACGCAACGCCTCTTCCCAGTTCCGACCGTTTTTGGATCGAGTGGCGTGCGGTTCGGCGCTGCTCTGTGGCATAATTGACGTTCTGAGCTTCCGTGCATCAAAAATGATATAGGAAGCATCAATTGAAGTGTCAAGCGAATGCTCACTGGTCTCCAGATCCGCGCAGCTCGGGCTGCCCTGAACATCACAGCTCGTGAGCTGTCGCAGCGTTCGGGTGTAAGTCTCCCGACGATTCAACGCCTGGAGACCGTTGATGACGTTCCGCAGAGCCGTACGTCGACTCTCATGGATGTAAAGGCCGCTCTCGAATCCGCCGGCATCGAGTTCATCGGCACCCCGGCCGATCGGCCCGGCATCCGGCTGGCCAGTTCCACAGCCCGAAAGTCCGATCCCGGCCGGGTGCCAGGTGATGCCGATTAAGGGCGCCTGCAGGAGCGTTTCGCCGGGCGCGAGCCCCATCTTCTCGCTGGCGCCGATGGCTGCGGAGACGCTTGCTCCGGCCCGTTCGTCACGCGTGCCGCGCGCGGTCTTGGCGCTGGACTGAGATAGTTCGCGCGGCCGCCTTTCGCACAGGCGAACTCTCTCTGCGGCGGCGAGCGCCCGGGGAGGGGGGCTGGCAGGCGCCCGTTAAAGCCGCCCTGCCGCCCTGGATCCCAGCCGCCGTTCCCGGTTCCCGGCAGATCCCGCCTGTTCCCGGCAAATCCCGGCTGATCACCCGTAAACCCGCCGACAGCCCTTGCCGTTATCGCGCGTGCGATGATCCGCGTTATCGCGCGGCGGCCGATGACGGCCGCAAGGACGCGATCATATCCTGTGTCCTACCGCTTCCATGTCTTTCGGTCCCGGCCGGTGATGTGAACAAACCGTGCACAAGAGTTCGCCCGATGCGCCGATCCTGAGTCGCTTCTGCTCTGCGCTCCACGGGTCTATGGCGCGCGGCTTCCTTTGACGGATCCTGACAGCCGTTCACACCTGCCTATAACGCGGGACCTGCCCCCGGTTCGGGCGGGTTGGTGCCGACCGAGCGCAGCAAGCAGGCGACGCGCCACATACCCACCTGTCGCGGCAGCTCGCCTGTCAGGCGCGGGCCGAAGGCAACTGCTTCAGTGGATTGGCAAGCGGCACGCCGAGCGATGTGAAGTGCCGCTCATTCGCCGTGAGCACCGTGAATCCGCGCGCGGCGGCCGTGGCGGCGATGGCGATGTCCTGGAAACCGGGATCATGCGCGCGCGCTCGGTCGAAAATGGCGCCGGCGTGGCGAGCAGCATCCACATCGAATGGCAGGATGCGTCCGGCGTAGAAATGCTCGACAGCCGCGAGCCAGCGACGCAGGCGCTCGGCCTTGGTGCTGGCGCCGATCCGATCGGCGCGGGCAATGCCAGCCTCGATCTCGGCGATGGTGACGGTCGAGATGTAGAGCAGGTCGTCATGTTCACGCACCCAGGTCGCGAAGGCCTCGGGGCCGACCTGGCGCTTGGCTGGAGCATCGGCAGAAACGATGTTGGTGTCGAGCAGATACAAGGTCAGAGACCGGTCTCACGCAGGGTGCGCGCGGGCTTGCGCGACCGCTCCGGGATGTCGCCCGGCTCGCCGGGGAAGGCAAGCAGCAGATCGGCGAAGCTCGGCACCTTGGAAACCCGCTCCCACTCCTCGAAGGAGACGAGAACGGCTTCCTTGCGGCCGTGGCGGGTGATGACGGTCGGCTCGCCGGCAACGGCCCGATCGACTACGGCAGAGAGCGTCGCCTTCGCGTCCTTGAGTTGGAGTTCCTTCATCGCACTGTACCTATATATGACCACCGATAGTCATATTTGTATCGCATCCCTGTGTCTTTGCAAGGGGCGGAACGGTCGGATCGGCCGGATCGGCGGCGCAGGCGGCAGGCTCGTCTCCCCGGGGGGGATCACGTGGCGGAGCGGACCAGCGCCTTGATCAGCTCCGACGCGGACAGGTCGGTGCCGCCGGTGTCGGAGGCCCCTGCTGCGCTTTGGAGGTCGAGGCCGTAGTCGGCGGCCGAGTTCGCGGCGGAGCGGCCCCTCGATCGGCGACGCTGCCATGACGGCAGGACGCGCGCCAAGCTCGATCTGCGGTCGCCCGAGCGCTGGCTCGGTGCCGCGGTCAGGCACTGGGCCGGTCGCCAGATCGCCGCCTGCGTCGACGGCCTGGAGGCCGTGCGACGATTGATGGAGGCACGAGACGCGCGACCGGGCGACCGTTCCGCGCAATGATGATTTCCGTTTCTGCTCCGGCCTCCACCGCCTCGATAAGACGAGACAAGCTCGACTTGGCTTCGAGAATATCGACGGTCGGCATGTCCTGGCTCCGGAATCCAGCTAAGAACGACTGACTGCGATGTCAATGCACTCCGGAGGTCTGCGGCGACGTCTCGCCGCTCGCCCGACATGCTTGGGCGCGGGATTGAATTCCGCTCACCTCGTCGATTCGGCCGTTCGTTTATAATCGTCCTCGAGCCGGACAATGTCGTCCTCGCCCAGATAGCTGCCGGTCTGCACCTCGATCAGCTCGAGCGGGATCTTGCCCGGGTTGGCGAGGCGGTGGACCGTGCCGATCGGGATATAGATCGACTCGTTCTCGTGCACGATCCTGCGCGTGTCGCCGGTCGTCACCTCGGCGGCGCCGCGAACGACCACCCAGTGCTCGGCCCGGTGATAGTGCCGCTGCAGCGAGAGCTGGGCGCCCGGCGACACGACGATGCGCTTCACCTGATAACGTTCGCCGCGGTCGAGCGAGTCGTAATGACCCCACGGGCGATGGCACAGCCGGTGCGCCGTCGCCTCGCCGCGGCCCTGCTGCTTCAGCGCCGCGACCGCGCCTTTCACGTCCTCGGCGCGCGAGCGCGGCAGCACCAGCACGGCGTCCGGCGTGGTGACGATGACGAGGTCCTTGACGCCGAGCGCCACGGTCAGCCGGTCCTCGGCATGGATCACGCAGTCCTGCGTCTCGAAGGTCGCGGCCGGCCCCGACACCACGTTGCCGGCGGCGTCGCGCTCGGCGATGTCGAACACGGCGTCCCACGAGCCGATGTCGGACCAGCGGAAGCGGCCCTCGATCACGGCGGTGCGGTCGGTGCGCTCCATCACGGCGTAGTCGATCGACTTCTGCGGCGCGGCTGCGAACGCCTCGGCATCGAGCCGCACGAAGCCGAGATCGAGCGAGGCCTCGTCGACCGCGGCGACGACGGCGCGCGCCATCTCGGGCTCGAAGCGGGCGAGCTCGGACAGCAGCGTCTCGGCGCCGAACAGGAAGTTGCCCGAGTTCCACAGATAGCCGTCGGCGACGTAGCGGGCGGCCGTGGCGACGTCCGGCTTCTCGACGAAGGCGGCGACCTTGGCGACGCCCGCGATGCCGAGGCTCTCGCCGCGGCGGATGTAGCCGTAGCTGGTCTTCGGCGACGCGGGCAGGATGCCGAAGGTGACGATGTTCCCCGCGACGGCGGCCTCGAGCCCGGCCGCGCAGGTCGCCTCGAACACGTCCTGATCGAGAATCACGTGATCGGCCGCGATCGCCAGCACCACGGCACCAGGATCGCGGCTGCGGGCGAGCGCCGCGCCGGCCGCGATGGCCGGTCCCGAGTCGCGCCGCAGCGGCTCCAGCACGACCATCGCGTCGATCCCGAGCGACTCCGCCTGGGTCTTGGCGAAGAAGCGGAAGTCGTTCGCCGTCATGACGATCGGCGGCGCGAACAGGTCCGGATTGGAGACCCGCGCCAGCGCCTGCTGATAGGTCGAGCGCTCACCGACCAGCGGCAGGAATTGCTTGGGCATCGCGTCGCGCGACACCGGCCAGAGCCGCGTGCCGGATCCGCCGGCGAGCAGCAGGGGGACGATTTTTGGACGAGCCATTGTTGAGCCACACCGATTACGATCGGCGGCAAAATAGCAATTCGGCAGGATATTGCGATCTATACGATATTGTTATGTTAATGCGCCCGAAGCCGGAGGTCTGCGCGCACCAAGACAATCGGCCGGCGGGGCCCGGGCAGAGGCCGGGCTCGAGATGGAGCGCGATCGCGAACTTTCGCACCGGGGGCACGATGACGCGCCTGCCGTCGTGCGCATGTGCTGGGATTGCCGTGTCTTGGAAGCGTGTGCCGGTCGGAGGTATAATTTTCCCGTCTCATCCATCATGTAGCGTTATGAGTAGCTTCGGAGTGCCGCTTATTAACGTGAATGGTGCGGGAAGCGAAATATCAGTCTTATGACCGATTGTGTCTGGCGAAGGTTGTGTTAATAACGCATTGGTGTGAGGATCAATCGGGTCTACGGCGCGATGCTCGATAGAACGTCGAATGTGTTCGCAGAATCTTCAACTCACTACGAATGTTCGACCTGGATCGTTGTTAACACTCATCCTCATAAAGAGCGGATCGCCGCAGAAAATCTTCTGAATCAGTCCTACACCACCTATTGCCCGGTCATTCGGGCTCAGGTCCGCCATGCCCGCAAGACGACGGAGGTGCGGCGGCCCTTGTTCCCAGGCTACCTGTTCGTAGCGCTCGATCCGCTGCGAGAGCGCTGGCGGCCCATCCTGTCGACACTGGGCATCCGCACGATCGTCCGGAACGGCGAGGTGCCCAGCCGTATGGACGGCCGCTTTATCGCCAGTCTCAGAGCTCGCGAGGTGGACGGGGCGATCGTCAAGCCGACGCAGCCCTATGTGATCGGCCAGAACGTCAAGATCGCCGGTGGTGCATTCGACGGCCTGGCTGCGAAAGTCATCGCGATGAACGAGAAGGACAGAGTCGTCGTCTTGTTGGATCTGTTGAACAGGACCGTGAAGACGCATCTGACGGCCGATCAGCTTCGATCGGCATGAGGTGGCCCGGGCCGACCGGTCGTGACATCGCTTCGATGCGGTTGCCGAACCGGCTTCTCGAATTAAAATGCATCGTTAGACGGCTAGTGATCACCATCGATCATAACGGTTTGTTTCTCAGCAGGTCTGCCTCGGGGAGTTCGAGAATGGTTCGGTTGTACATCACCGCCTCCGCGATCGTGATCTCGCTTGTGGTGGCCGCCGGCGCCCAGGAGGGCCAGCGCCTGTCGTGCACGGGCGCGATGATCGAGCCGACGGCCTTGGCCAAGACCCCCCAGACCATCCAGGTGACGGTCAAGTCCGGCAACGTGTCCGTGGACGCCGGCGGCAAGACGACCGACGCCCGGGTCGTCAGCAACAACACCATTCAGCTCAAGTTCGAGGCGGGAGATCTGGTCGGCGAGTACTTTCATTACACAGGGCAACTCTTCATCATCTATCCGAGTGGGCATTTGGCGCAGATGACGTGTTCAAAGAAGTAGCGTTGAATTTTGGAATAATTTCTCTCGCTAGGTTCTGGTATCTAATCACTTTTCCTTTTCGTGAGGGCCTTGCCTCAATCGAAGGCCGGGACCCCCGCCGTTCTCGTCCAGAAATTCTATTCCGCATCCCTCTAATGCGGCCCGCATCGACCTGATCGCGTCGTTGGACACGACCCGCCGCGATCGTTCGAAGTCGACGACCGTGGACAACCCGAGGTCTGCCAAGCGAGCAAGCTCCTGCTGATTGATGTCGAGAAGCGCTCTTGCTGCACGGCATTGTGCGGGCAATAGCGCATCAACATTTTCTGTTGACGTTGGGCGTTCCGTCCCCATATCAATAAAAAATGTTGAAGCAGCCGATGCGTTCTTTAGGCGCACCGCAATCAGAGGGCCCCCGAATGAAGTTTAGCTTCGCAAAGCAGGAACTCTGCCGCCGCACCTTCCTCGGCGGCTCCGACGCTCGGATCGTCATGGGGCGGGACGAGCGTGCGCTGACGCGCCTGTGGCGGGAGAAGCGGGGCGAGGTGGCGCCGCGCGACCTCTCGAACGAGCTCGTCGTCCAGCTCGGGCACGCGACCGAGCCGCTCAACCGGCGCTGGTACGAGAAGAGGACCGGATACCGGGTCGGCCACGTCCAGCGGCGCGTCGCGCATGTCGCGCTGCCGTGGATGGCCGCGACGCTCGACGGGCTGGTCGAGGAGACCGGGGCGGTGTTCGAAGCCAAGTTCATGTTGCCGTGGTCGTTCTCGGAATCGGCTGCGGTCAGGAAGCACATGGCCCAGCTCCAGCACAACATGCTCGTCGTCCAGGCCCGATCGGCGGTTCTGTCGATCATCACCGGAGGCGGCAAGTGGGTGCTGGTCGAGGTCCAGGCCGACCCACTCTACCAGACGATTCTCCGCGCCGTGGAGAAGGCGTTCTGGCGGGCCGTGCAGACCGGGGAGGCACCCCGGCTGTGGGACGACGAGCTCCCGGAGCCACGGCTGCAGGCGATGCGGGTGGTCGACATGGCGACATCGAACGCCTGGGCCGAGTACGCGACGCTCCTGCGGGGCACGCACCCGACCTCGCTCGCGCACCAGCGGGCCCAGGCCGAGCTGCGCGCGCTCCTGCCGTGGAATGCCAGCGAGGCGTCTGGGCATGGCGTCCGCGTGGTGCGCACCGAAGCCGGCCGGGTGACGATCAACCTGACCGATCACGGCAGGGCCCGGCCGCAGGATGTTTTGCGCGGTGGTGCGGTGGGTTCAGGGGCCCCGGTCGAGGAGGCTGCGCCGAGGTTCGGCGCGAGGCGGGCGCCCGCGTTCCGGGTGGTCGACCGGTTTCGCGACGAGCCCGGACGGGCGGTGGACGGCTGGGTGGACTTCCCGGCGTCCAGCGACGCCCCCGAGCCCGATGAGGAGGCGCCGGCCGGAAAGCCCGGCCCGGACGGGGTGGAGGAGGAGGGCGGACCGGTGCCGACCGGCACCATCGACAAGAGCGTGCTGTCGATCGCGACGCCGAAGCGCCGCCGCGACAAGGCCCATCTCGGCTTCGTCGCGCGGCGGCCGTGTCTCGTCTGCGGCCGGCGGCCGTCCGACCCCCATCACCTGCGCTTCGCTCAGCCCCGTGCGCTGGGCCGCAAGGTCTCGGACGAGTACACGGTCCCGCTCTGCCGGACCCATCACCGGGCGCTCCACCGCTCCGGCGACGAACGGCGCTGGTGGAGCGCGGTCGCAATCGAACCGATCGCGGTCGCGCAGTCGCTCTGGAGCACCTCGCGCCGCTCCGAACCGAGACGCCGGCAGCTGTCGTCGAAGACGGGTCCCGATCCCGCCTCGGCGGCCTGAAGCGGGGGAGGGCGTCCCGGCTCGCGCTCACGCGTGCTCGGGGTCGCGTCCGCTCTCGCTTTCTCTCTGCCTGCCTCTCACTCCCTCTCTCGCCCCCCAAGACCACCAACAACCGGACCACCGGAGGCTGCCGCATGCGCATCGACAAGAACGAGACCATCCTGGGCTACAAGATGACCCTGATCCGTGACCTGTTGCGCCGGATCAGCAGCCGCATCTGGACCGACGAGGACATCGCCGCGCATTTCCACATCCCGCTCGCGCGGGCCGAGCAGCTCGCCGACGCCCTCATCCGGCGCGGCTTGCTCACGCTGAAGCCGGACGCCGAGGGGAACGAGCGCGACCTCGTGGTGACGGATCTCGGCCAGCGCCTGTGTGCGGCCCGCTTCCTCAAACCCATCGCGAGGAGCCGGGCCGATGCGATCATCGCCGACACGCTGGTGCGGATCGAGGCCATCAATGCCCGCGACGAGCTCGTCTACCGGATCGCGGAGGCGCACGTCTTCGGCAGCTACTTTCGCGGGGAGGCCGAAGTCTCGGACGTCGACCTCGCCGTCCGCCTCGCGCGCCGGCGGCCCGGATCGAAGTTGTCCGAGGAGAACATGAACCGGGTTCGCGCGAGCGGTCAGGTGAGTCTCACCTTCCTGCGCATGCTGACGTTCGGCTCGAACGAGGTCCTCAAGCTGCTGCGTAGTGGCGCCCGCCACCTCCATGTCACGCCGTGGGACGTCTTCGAGGAGCTCGGCGTGCCGAGCCGGCGCATCTATCCGCCGCTGTCCGAAGGAGACGCCGAAAGCGGCACCGGCACGGGGCAGGGCGAGGTCAGCGGATCCGACCCGACGCCCGGACCCAGGCCGCGCCCTGGTGCTCCGTCCCGGCGCAGCCTGCCGAACCGCGTCCCGTCAGAACCGCAGGACCCGCGGCGACCGGCTGCACCGAACCGGCCGGTGCCACTCAGGCCCGCCGCCTGAGCGCACGATCGAGCCGCACGGCGACCCGTGCCGCGGGGCGAGGAGGGGCGCCCCTGCGGGTTCTCGGATCGATTGCTTCATCCCGATGCCGATAGAGCCGGTGAGACGAGCGAGACAACCGAACGGACCACGGAACGCCTTATGTCCGACGACATGAACGACGCGCCGGCCCCCCTGTGTGGCTTCTCCAGTGACGAGATCCGGTCCCTCCTGCGCCGGATCGGCGATCAGATCTGGCACCCGATCGACTTCACCTTGCGGCTTCGCATTCCCCCGCGGGCCGGCTTCGATCTCGCGAACGCCCTCCTGGCCCAGGGGTATGTCGCGGGCGTCGCCGGGTGGCGCGCCGACAAGGGCCGGCTCCCGGGTCTTGCGCTGACGCCGCTCGGCCGACGTCTGACCCGGGAGCGCCGGCTGCAGTCGATCCCGCGCCGGCAGGCCGCGGCCGTCATCGCCAAGGTTACGGCGCGAATCGCGGACGTGAACGGCCGCCCCGGCTTCATGCATCGCATCGTCGAGGCCCATGTGATCGGGAGCTGGTGCTGGGCCGAGGAGGAGGTGACCGTGGTCGATATCGGGATCCGCCTCGCTCTGAGGCCAGAACGCGCGCGCCAGATGAAGCTGGATCTGGCCGCAGAGCACCACGCCGTCGCACGCTTGGCGCGTCGGTGGAAGGTGCTCGACGTCGCCGAAATCCTCCGGCTGGTTCAGGGCCGCACGCCTCACCTGCGGGTCTACGCCTATCGTGACGCGGCCCGGCTCGGGCCGTGGCGGGAGCGCGTCTATCCGCCGGTGACGGACGAAGGCGACGGACATTCCGTGTCGAGCACGCAGCAGGCCCGGGCGCGGCGCCGGATCGGGCGGTCGAAACGGCGCCGGGTCTCGGGAACAAAACATAAACGAAGACGGTAGCCGCGACCACTCCGCACAAATCGACCTTGGCGCCGCGCTCTTCTGTTCGACGGACGAACATCATCACGGTTTCGTGTTATGTCGGCACCGTATCGCAAGTGACATTGGAGAGGCTGTCGATGCGCGTCGCAATGATCGGCACCGGCTATGTGGGGCTCGTGTCGGGCGCCTGTTTCGCCGATTTCGGCCACGAGGTGACCTGCGTCGACAAGGACGCCGGCAAGATCGCGGCCCTGCAGGCGGGCGAGATCCCGATCTACGAGCCGGGCCTCGACGCCCTGGTCGCCTCGAACGTGCGGGAGAAGCGGCTCGACTTCACCACGGCGCTGGCCGGCCCGGTGGCGGCCGCCGACGCCGTGTTCATCGCGGTCGGCACTCCCTCGCGGCGCGGCGACGGCCACGCCGACCTCTCCTATGTCTACGCCTGCGCCCGCGAGATCGCGGCGGCGCTCGACGGGTTCACCGTGGTGGTGACCAAGTCGACCGTGCCGGTCGGCACCGGCGACGAGGTCGAGCGGATCATCCGCGAGACCCGGCCGGACGCGCAGTTCGCCGTGGTGTCGAACCCCGAGTTCCTGCGCGAGGGCGCGGCGATCCGCGACTTCAAGCATCCCGACCGCATCGTCGTCGGCACCACGGACGAGCGCGCCCGCAAGGTGATGACCGAGCTCTACCGGCCGCTGTATCTCAACCAGGCGCCGCTGATGTTCACGGCGCGCGGCACCGCCGAGCTGATCAAGT
>NZ_NHSK01000152.1 GCF_016653355.1 Rhodoplanes elegans
TCCGCAAGGTGACCAACGGCTTCCGGTCCGAGTGGGGCGCCCACCTCTACGCGGACGTTCGATCCGTGCTCGAAACCGCTCGCCGCCGCGCCATCGGCGCCCTCGACGCCATCCGCGCCACGCTGAGGCTGCCGGCGCGACTGAGAGCTATCGCGACCATCTGGCCAGCTTCGTCGCCGACATGAAGAGGTCGGATGTGGTGGCCGAGTTTCAGGCCACCATGGGTGGTCTGCTCCAGACGACCGAACACCTGCAGGCGTTGAATGCAACTTTGAAAACGCGGCTCGCGGGCGCCTCGGAGCAGATCAGCCGGCTGCAGGAGCGCCTCGATCGGGTCCAGCTCGACAACATGATCGACTCGGTGACGGGCGTCGGGAACCGCCGCTTGCTGGAGACGTGCCTGCCCCGGATGATCGCCAAGGCGGAACAGTCCGGTGAGCCTCTGTCGCTTCTGCTCATCGATCTCGACAGTTTCAAGGAGTTCAACGACCGACACGGCCATGTGATCGGGGACGACATCCTGCGGCTGGCCGCCAGCGCTTTGAAGCAGAACTCCCGGCAGGACGATCTGGTCTGCCGGTACGGCGGAGACGAGTTTGTCGTATTGCTGCCGCGCACCTCTCTCGAGGGCGCAGTGCTTGCGGGGAACAAGGTGCGTTCCGCCATCTCGGCCCGTGAGCTGCGCAAGCGCTCCACCAACGAGAGCCTCGGCCGTCTGTCTGTTTCGATCGGCGCCGCTCAGCATAAAACGGGCGAACTCGCCGAGGCCCTGATCGATCGCGCCGATCAATGGATGTATCTGGCCAAGGAAGCAGGGCGTGGCAGTGCGGAGGAGCCGTCGCCGGCCGGGGACGCGCCTCGGCAAAAGCGCTCGATCCGGTCTCCGAGGCTGGTCTGGCAACCGGCCTACGAATGCGGTGAAGTCCTCATCGACAGACAGCACCGCCAGATGTTCGACCTGGTGAACGAGCTCTTCCCTCTGCCGGTCGCGGAAGATCGAGACCGACGGATCATGGCGACGATCGACAAGCTCATGGCCCATATCGCCGAACATTTCAGATACGAGGAGTCGGTCCTCCAGGCACGAGGCTACGCGGGGACCGAGGAGCACCGAATGATTCATGCGCAGCTTCTCGGGGAAGCCCGGCGGTTGCGGCAATCTCTTGCCGACGGTCAGGATGTTCTCGATGACTTTCGACTGTTTCTGTGCCGGACGACGGTCGTCGAGCACATGCTGGGGACCGACCGGGAGTTTTTCTCGCTTTTCGGACGCTGAACGCATCGGCACGCTGGCTCCGGCGCATCAGGGCCGGAGTAGAGCAGCTCATGCCGCTCCCTGAGATCGAGTCCGGTCGAGAACACGGGCGAAAAAACTCACCGGGTCGAATGCCGGGCGATGGTCGACTTCGATCAGCGGCTGGATTGCGGCCGCCACGATGACGGCCTCATGGATCAGCCGGGCGCCTCCCGGCTCTTCGGGGGCCAGCGTCCAGGCGCGGAACCACGGATGGCCGTAGAGGCCGGAGAGCGCCTCGATCCGAAGCTCGAACGAGGTCAGCAAAGCGGCCCGCTCTCCCAGCTTCTGGTCAGCCATGACTTCGACGAGCAGCCTGATGGTGCTGCTCTTCCGGTTGTCGGTCTCGCCGAGTTCACCAAAGTACGAGAGCAGCTGCTTCATCAGTTCAGGATCGAGAGGCGGGGCAAGAAGGGCTCCCACGGACATTATCGATCTCCTGGTTGATGAACAGACGACCGGCGGCTGGCCATAGAAGAAGCGACGGCTGTGGGTGGAACTATATTCTTGTTTTGTTCCATGTGCCAAGCCCTGCGTCCGCAATCCCTCGGAAGACCGTGGATCAAACAGCCCTAAAGGAGGTTTTAAGTTCCGGCACCACTTTGAGAGGATGATCGATGAGCGTTCTCGGCACCATCATGTCGCGGATCTTCGGGCATGCACGAGCGGAAGACGGCCCCGCTCCCGCCTCCACGTCCAGCCCCCCGCCTTCCGCAGCTCCCGGCTCGGCATCGCCGGCGCCCAGCGATCGCTCTACCCCGCTGCCCAGCGCTCCTCCGGCATCCGCACCGCCCTCCGACCGCCCCTCCGGGGGAGACGTGGATGTCGCAGCCGTACTGACGGAGAAGGCGGCCAAGCGGACGGAAAATCTGGACTGGCGCCGTTCCATCGTGGATCTGATGAAGCTTCTCGATCTCGACAGCAGCCTGGCGGCCCGCAAAGAACTCGCCAGAGAGCTCCACTACTCGGGCGATACGAACGACAGCGCCACCATGAATGTATGGCTGCACGGGCAGGTGATGAAGAAGCTGGCCGAGAACGGCGGCCGGGTGCCTGACGATCTGAGGGCCTGATCCTGCATCGAATCATAATGCAGTGGCGTCACCCGAAGCACACCAGCTCGGGTGGCTCCGCGCGGCAACAGCTTCACCTGTAGGGACGTCCATAGGGCCGGTAACGCCGGAGAGTTTCACTCGGGGTCTCGCCATACATTTCCCGGTAGACCCGGCCGAAATCGCTCAGGTGAGGAAAACCCGCCGCCCTGGCGATGGATGTGATGGTCTGATCGGGCCGGGCCTGCTCCAGCAAGGTCCGCGCCACGGTGAGACGATGTCGTTGTATATATTGCATGATGGTGGAGTCGAACTCCCGCCGGAACATGATCTGCAGGGAGCGGAGCGACAGCCCGGCCTGCTCGGCTAGAGCCATCAGGTCGATGTGTCCATCGGAATGCGCATGGATGAAGTCCACGGTCCGGCGCAGCGTCTCCGCGTTCCGGCTCACCTTGGGTCTACGATCAGACCGGGATCGTGCGGCGAGGATCTGGGCGGCTCTCAGTGTAAGGAGTTGCTCCTGCGCGAGCCAGAACTGTTCCGAGTCCAGAATCTGCCCCGGCTCCTTGTCCGCCATGGCGACCATGACCTGTAGGTGGCGCGTGAGCTGGGCGAGACCGGGCAGCGCCTGATCGCCTCCCGCCATCGACAGGGAGGTCAGGAAATTCTCCTCGGTCTCGAAGGTGCGCATGGCCTCCGCAACTGCCGCATCCTGTAATCGCAACACGACGAAACGGCCTTTTCGAGCCATGCCAGAGAACTCGTCACTCGGCAGAAAGACCGCCCGATCCTGCTGAAGCTCGGTCTGCTGCCCGGCCTGCACGAGTTCGAGCGGCGCGGTGGGCACAAGAACGCGAACTGTGGACGTCGATTCGAGCCTGAACGACACCCCGGCGCCGTGATCGATCGTCTGCACCAGAGGCCCATCGTCGCGACCTTGGAATACCAGCGTGCTGACGGTCCCGTAGTAGAAGGTGTTTTCAATGAGGTCCAGGCGCTCGATTTCCGGCCCTTTGCTGATGATGCTGTGTCTGACTTCGTCGAACGACGAAGAGCTGAGCCAATGCAGGCGTCTTCCCATGCGGACCGCCTCTATCGGGCGCTGCTTCGTTTTTTTGTTATTCTTTCGCTTCCTATATATAAAACCATCAACATGGTACCGGAGCCAATCAGCAGTGTCGAGATGTCGCGCTAAAAAATATGTGTATCAGGTGATTGTCTGACCGGTGACAGCCTCTCTTGACAGGCTAATCGTTTGGAATAGCCTTCGTTTTCACACGACCATTCGCTGCTCCGCGTGGTAATGTTACGTATAAAGCGTATTTTAGCATTTGCTTAATCGAATTTGGCTTTCCTGAGCCAACACGTATCCGAGTCAAACTATCCACCTCCTCATCTTGGAAGCGAGCTTGCAGCGCCGTGTAGTGTGCGAGGCCCCTCGCCATGGTGCAAGCCGCTTCCGGTCGTCTGCCACAAGGTGCGCCGATTGCGCCGCCCTTTCAGAGGATTCCAAACATGACCACGGAACCGTCAGCAGGCCGTTCGGGACTTATGGGTATCTTCGCCGATCGCAAGATCGGCACCAAGATCACATTTGGGTTCGCGTGCGTCCTGGGCATCCTGGCGCTCGCCTCGGGGGCTTCGTATGTCGCCTTCTAGAAGGCCGAGAATGGCTTCGACAATTATGCCCAGCGGGTCGAAGTGGTGAGGATCGTCAGCGACGTCGACCGCGATTTTCTCGCGTTCCGCCGTTACGTCCGCGAGTACTGGATGACCGGCGTGGAACAGAATGTTCAAATGGCCGGGGAGCGCCGCAAGCGGCTGGAAAGCACCATCTCGGAGGGGCTCCGGATCATTCAAAACCCCGAGCGACACGCCAAGATGGAGGGCATCCGAGACCAGGTCGCGGTCTATGCGAAGGGGTTCGAGCAGCTGATCCCGTTGCGGCGCGAGCAAGTGAAGCTGACCGAGGATGTTCTGGATTCCGGTGGACGTCAGCTGCGGCTCGATTTCGACGGCTTGCGGGCAGACGCCGCGCGGGCCGGGCAGCCGGACGCCGCTGGCCTGTTCAGCGAGGGCCTGCAGGCCGTCATGCAGGTGCGCCTGAACGTCAACAAGCTGTTGCTGCGTCACGATCCCGCCACCGAGCAGGCTGCCGAGAAGGACGTCGCCGAGCTGAAGCGGATCGTCGGCGACTTGGAGCGGCAACCGCTCGGTCCGGACCTGCGACGCCGCTTGGAGCAGTCCCGGATGCTGGTTGGCCGCTACGAACAAGGCTTCCGGCGGGCGAACGAGATCACGCGCGACATCGAAGCCCTGATCACCGGGAACATGTCGAAACAGTCGGATGCTCTCGCCGCCGATGCGGCTGCGATCAAAACGTCTGGTATCGCCGACGAACGCAGGATCCAGGACGAGACCGCGAGCCTGATCGCCAGCACCGGAACACTCGTGCTGATACTTGCAGCCTGCGGCCTCGTTCTCGGTGTGGCTCTGGCATGGCTGATCGGGCGCGCGATCACCAAGCCGCTGGTGGGCCTGGTCGATGCCATGCGTCGGCTCGGTGCCGGCGATTTCACCGTGGTGCTGCCGGGTCTCGGCCGCAAGGACGAGGTCGGCCAGATGGCGGAGGCCGTCGAGGCCTTCAAGGTCATGTCCGAGGACAAGGCGCGGCGGGAGGCGGAGGAGAAGGCCGAGAGCGACCGCAAGGCGTCGGCGGACCGGAAGGAGGCCATGGTGAAGCTGGCCGATGCGTTCGAAGGGGCGGTCGGCAACATCATCGAAACCGTGTCCTCCGCCTCGACCGAGCTGGAAGCCGCTGCGGGAACCCTGACCAAGACCGCCGAGACGACCCAATCGCTGTCCGGGACGGTCGCCGCGGCGTCCGAGCAGGCGTCCAGCAACGTGCAGTCGGTGGCCTCGGCGACCAACGAGATGGCCTCGTCAGTGAGCGAGATCAGCCGTCAGGTGCAGGAGTCCTCGCGGATCGCCGCAGAGGCGGTCCGGCAGGCGGAAACCACCGATGCGCAGATCACCGAGCTGTCTCAGGCGGCGAACCGGATCGGCGACGTGGTGAAGTTGATCACGGCGATTGCCGAGCAGACCAACTTGCTGGCCCTCAATGCCACCATCGAGGCGGCCCGGGCCGGCGAGGCGGGCAAGGGCTTCGCCGTCGTGGCCCAAGAGGTGAAGGCGCTGGCGGCGCAGACCGCCAAGGCGACCGGCGATATCTCGTCTCAGATCGCCGGGATGCAGACGGCGACGCAAGGCTCGGTTGCCGCCATCAAGACCATCGGCGGGACGATCGGCCGGATCGCGGAGATTTCCGCAACGATCGCGGCGGCCGTCGAGGAGCAGGGGGCCGCGACGCACGAGATTGCCCGCAATGTCCAGCAGGCGGCCTCCGGGACCACTCAGGTGGCCGGCAGCATCACCGAGGTCAACCGGGGAGCGGGTGAAACCGGCTCCGCCTCGGCCCAGGTCCTGTCGTCGGCCCGGTCGCTCGCCAACGAGAGCAACCGGCTGAAGCTCGAGGTCGGGCGGTTCCTGACCACGGTGCGGTCCGCCTGAGCCCGACGGGAGAGCACCATGTCGGTCATCCTGGACTTTGATCGGAATTCTCGGCCGGACCCGGAACGTCGTCCGGAAGAGCACGTCGACCTGCACGCTGTGCAATGCCAGTTCCACGGGTTGATGACCCTTCTGGTTCAGGTCTCCCACCAGATCGACGGGATGCTGGCCTGTGTCTCCGAGATCATGGCGACGACGCCGGGAGGGGCCGAGTATATCGGGCAGATCGACACCGCGCGGGACGCGGTCGCACGTGCTTATGACCAACTCCAGCGGATCGACCACTCGGCGGTGATGAATACACCCTGACGTCTGACGCGGCGGGGCGGCTCTGCCCGCCGCTCCCGCCCGTCGGATCCTCCTCGAACGGCGTGGCCGCCGGGGAGAATGGTAGCCACGCTCCCCGAGCGGAAATGAGGGACTTGTCGATGGCACGGACACTCGTTCTTGTTCACGGCGGAAAGGACTCCTCGGCAGCCAATGCGGCCGACCGGGAGCTGATCCAGAACGGCCTGTACGAGCTTTTGGAGCTGTTCATCCTGCTGACGCAGCATCTGGAACGACTGCTTGGAGCAGTTCTGGTCATGACCGGCAACGATGCCGATCGCGAGAGCACCCGGGACAAGATCGAGGGCATCCGAGGGCAGATCACGCAGACCCGGCAGCGTCTGGACGAAGTCCACAGCCGGATTCGATCCGTCGATGCAGCTCCCGCCCGCCCTGTGTAGCTGACGGAGGAATGTCAGCCGGGCCAGGCGCCCCGGAAAGGATGGATCCATTGGCACAGCGATCGGAACCCGCAGCAACTGCCGACGAGCGCCTTCATGTCGCGTCGATCGCGGCAAAGGCACTCGCCCGCATCACCTCGGCCGACTTGCTGCTCGATCCGAAGACATTCGAGGTCTGGTTCACCTACTTCTGCGGGACTAACCAGGAGCTTGCGAAAGACATCGACGCGCTCGAAGCCTCGGGTCAGGTGTCCCCAAACAGCGTGAAATCGGTCTATGACCGGCACTGTTCACCCCTGCGGGCACTCCAGCAGCTGGTCTCGGCCGGAGAGCGCCTGCGCGACGAGGCGCACACCGTGGGAACCCTCCTCGGCACGGCGAGCGAGGCCGTCGATGTCTACGACGTGGGGCTTCGGCACGCCGTGGAGCAGCTCGACCTGATGGAGGAAAACAAGGCGCTGAACGCGGTTCTGACGGCGCTTCTGAAGTCCACCAAGGACATCAAGCGGACCAATGCACGCATGCAGGCCCACCTTCGCAAGTCGGAGAACCAGGTGCTGCAGCTCCAGCGCAATATCGAGCTGCTCCAGCTGGAGAGCGTGACGGATCCGGTCACGGCGGTCGGCAACCGGAAACTGTTCGACTTCATGCTGGTCCGGATGGTGGCCGAGGCCCGCACGGCCGGGACGGCGCTCGCCCTGATCATCGCCGACGTGGATCATTTCAAGGAATTCAACGACCAGTATGGCCACCAGATCGGGGACGAGGTGCTGCGGCTGGTCGCGACCTCGCTCAAGCAGAACGTTCGTGAGGGCGACCTGGTGTTGCGCTTCGGAGGCGACGAGTTCGCGGTGCTGTTGCCGCGCACGACGCTCTCCGAAGCGCTGGCGGTCAGCGAGACCATCCGTGCGGCGGTTTCGAGAAAGGTCCTGCTCCGACGCTCGACGCAGGAGCATCTCGGCCGCGTCTCGTTGTCCATCGGGGCTGCCGAACTCGCGGATGCCGTCACGCCCGAGGGGCTGGTCCGTGCGGCTGATGCGTGTCTCCTGTCCGCCAAGGGGGCTGGCCGCAATCGCAGTGTAGGCTGAGTGGCTTTTGCTCGCCGGCTGCCGTCTCGTTGCGCATGCCGGGGAGAACGGGCTGCCTGCCTCGACGCGACCTCAGTCCGGGGTCGAGCGCCCCTTCGCTGGGTTCCGCTCGGCCTCGTCGTCGGCGCGTTTCAGCCGATCCAGATCCACGGTGCGCTGCTCCTCGCGCTGTTCCCACAAGCGCAGGGCATCGCGGACGACCTCGCTGTTCGAAGCGTAAGTTCCTGAATCCACAGCTTCTTGAATCCTCTTCACCTGGCGGTGAGAAAGCGAGATCGTCAATGTGCGCATACGGGTTGCAGACGCTCTCATGAATCCACCGTAGGTGGATTGTCCGTTTTTGACAAGAATTGTTAACCGGAGCGCTGCCGGTTCTTGAAAGCTCGCCCCGGATCGCTGATCCGGGGCGAGGCGGGCAGAAGCGCGAAATGGGACTTCGGCGGGTCTGCCCGCTCGTGAAAGCTGGAAGATCCGGCCCGACAAGGTCAAGCGGCACTGCTCGGTACAGTTTGCCGAGCGTTCGACCCGTGGAGGAACCTCGCAGGCGCAACGTCATTGGCGGATATGGCCAGTCTCCTGCAGCAGGACTTCACCACGGTCGTGGGTCTCGTCGCCGCCCTGTGCACGACGCTGTCTTACATTCCGCAGGTGAGAAAATGCTGGCGGACAGGCAAGGCCGGGGACCTGTCACTCAGGATGCTCGTGATCCTCGTGCGAAATCCGAGCGAAGCCGGCCGGGTATTCCGATTTCAAGCCGGCCACCGTACCGAAATGAAGCCGGCCATCATTCCGATTTGAAGCCGGCCCCCTGACGGGGCTGGAAGGTCCGGCAGGGGTGTCCTGCGGGTCAGCGACTCGGCGCATTCGACTCTTCCCGACACGGAGGAGAGCGGATGCCGGCACGGAGAGAGCTGACCATGCGACAACTGCGGCAAATGCTGCGGCTGCACCACGACGGGGTGCGGACGCGGGAGATCGCGCGGACCCTGGGGGTGGCGCGCAGCACGATCCAGGACAACCTCAAACGGGCGACGGCGGCCGGGCTCGGCTGGCCGCTGCCGGCCGACCTCGGCGACGACGAGCTCGAACGACGGCTGTTCCAGCGGCCTGGCGTCGGGCTGGGCCAGCGGCGGCGTGCGGAGCCGGACTGGGCGGCGCTGGCGCGCGAGCTGAAGCGCCCCGGCGTCACCCTGATGGTGCTGTGGGAGGAATACCGGGAGAGCTGTCCGGACGGCTACGGCTACAGCCGGTTCTGTGAGCTGTTCCGCGCCTTCGAGCGGCGCCTGTCGCCGGTGATGCGGCAGCACCATGTGGCCGGCGACAAGGTGTTCGTCGACTACTCGGGCAAGAAGGTCGCGATCGTCGACGCGGCGACCGGGGAGGTCCGCGAGGCCGAGCTGTTCGTGGCGGTTCTCGGCGCCTCGAACCTGACCTGGGCGGAGGCGACCTGGACGCAGGCGCTGCCGGACTGGATCGGCGCCCATGTCCGGATGTTCCGCTTCATCGGCGGCGTGCCACGGCTGATCGTTCCGGACAATCTGAAGAGCGGCGTCCACAAGGCGTCGTTCTACGATCCCGAGATCAATCGCAGCTACGGGGCGATGGCCGATCACTATGGCATCGGTGTCCTGCCGGCGCGTCCACGGCGGCCTCGCGACAAGGCGAAAGTCGAGGCGGGCGTGAGACTGGCGCAGACCTGGATCCTCGGTCGACTGCGTCACCATACATTCTTCTCGCTCGCCGAGTGCAATGCTGCGATCAGAACGATGCTCGATCATCTGAACGATCGCCCAATGCGCAAGCTCGGCATCAGCCGTCGTGATCTGTTCGAGCGCATCGAACGGGACGCTCTCGCGCCGCTGCCCGACACCGACTGGGAGTACGCGGAATGGCGCCGCGTGCGCGCCAACCTCGATTATCACGTCGAGGTCGACGGATTCTACTACTCGGTCCCGCATGCGCTCATCCGCGTCGAGCTCGACGTGCGAATCACGACGCGAACGATCGAGCTGTTCCATCGCGGTCGGCGCGTTGCCGCCCATCAGCGTCGTTGGGGCGGCGCTCGCCACGGCACCGATCCCGATCACATGCCGAGCGCACATCGGCGTTACGCCGAGTGGACACCCGAACGCTTCCGACGCTGGGCCGCCAAGATCGGGCCGAACACGGAAGGGCTCGTCACGGCCGTGCTCGCCAATCGACCACATCCCGAACAGGGGTTCCGCACCTGCCTCGGCATTCTGCGTCTCTACCGCGGCATCGATCCGGCGCGCGCCGAAGCGATCTCCGCCCGTGCCCTCGACATCGGCGCACTCACCTACAAGAGCGTCGCCTCGATCCTCACCCACAAGCTCGACAGCGCTGCTCCCGGCACCAGAACTCCAGCGACGCTGTTCGATCATCAAAACCTGCGCGGCTCGCGCTACTTCAATTGATGGAGACTCTCATGCTCGTTCATCCGACCCTCGACACGCTGCAGGCCCTCGGTCTGCACGGCATGGCAAAGGCCTTCAAGGACCTCGGTCAGAACCCCGAGGCTCGCGCTCTCGAGCACGCGGAATGGCTCGGCTTGCTTCTCGAACACGAGATGACGGTGCGCCACCAGAAACGCTTCGAAGCTCGCGCCCGCGCCGCCAAGCTGCGTCATCCGGCCTCGGTCGAGGACGTCGATTATCGAACGGCGCGCGGCCTCGACCGTGCGCTCTTCCTCGAACTCGCGGGCTGTGACTGGATCACCAAACATCGCAATCTGATCATCACCGGCGCATGCGGACTCGGGAAGAGCTGGTTGGCTTGCGCGCTCGGCCACAAGGCATGCCGAGAGGACTTCTCCGTCCTCTACTATCGAATGCCGCGGCTCCTCGGAACGCTGGCGCTCGCTCGCGGCGACGGCCGTTACGCAAAGCTCCTGCGCTCACTGGCCCGCGTCAAGCTCCTCATCCTCGACGATTGGGGACCCGAAACATTGACGCCCGAGCAGGCCCGCGACCTCCTCGAAATCGTCGAGGATCGCACCGATGCCGGCTCCATCCTCGTCACCAGCCAGGTCCCCGTCCCCTGCTGGCACGACATGATCGGCATCCCGACCATCGCCGACGCCATCCTCGATCGCCTCGTCCACTCCGCCTACAGGATCGAGCTCTCCGGCGACAGCTTGCGCAAGAGCCGCTCCGCATGACGGCGGGGAAGCGACCGCCCCGACCAACCAAGTCCAGCACCGTGCTCGGGGCCGTCAGGGACGCTGCGCGCCGTTCCGGTGGCCTGCGGCCATCCTTGACCGCCCCTGCGCGCGCTGCTCTCCAGAGGACAGGTCGGGACGAAGGGATGGTCGCCCGCCGTCGAACAAAGGGATAGCCCTAAAAAGCGCGGGCTTGACCGCCTCCCGGGTCCCCAACATCATCCCAGCGACCCGCGGGAGCCCTTGCCCAGGTGGCCGACTTCGTCTCGGAACCCTGGCCGGCTTCAAATCGGAACGGGTGGCCGGCTTCCTCTCGGAATCCATGGCCGGCTTCGTCGGTATACGCAATCCTCGCAACAGGCATCGGATTGTGGGTGCTTTACGGGCTCCTCCGGGGCGACGCAGTGATCATCCTCGCCAACAGCGTCGGGCTCGCGCTGCTCGGGATCATTCTGGTCTTCAAGATGCGTGAGATCGCGGCCGGGAGGGCGGTTGCGCGCTTCGGCAAAGCGACCGGCGCTCCCATCGATTGAAATTTCGTCACCGGCGTTCCAGCGCCGCCGGAGGCACGGCGAGCCCCAGCCAGGTCACTTTCGCCGGGTCGATCGTGTCAGGATAGCCAATGGCCCGGACGTCGCCATCGTCATCAACGTCCACGACGGTAATGTCGGGAGCCGGGCCTGTCCCATTGTGATCGATCTTCGCCCAGTAAAGTCCGGCGGGCCGGTTCAGCATCCTTCGGGTGATCATTGTTTCTCGGATAGGTGTGGTTCGTTACGCCCCACGACCTACCTAATGCTGGTCAGGCCCCTCGCAAGGGCCGGATTGCGAATCTGGAAACAGCAGTCCGGCTGTGAGTTCGTGGATGCCGCGCTGCATGGCCGCCGCCCGGGCGAGGGTCATGCTGGGCGCCGCTCCCTGTGCCAGCAGGCGATCATCCTCGTCGAACAGCTGCCAGTTCCATCCGTCACTGCCGGCGGAGAGACGATACCGCGTCGTATCCATGTTCACATCCACGGCTCCCTGGTTCGCCTCAGAATACATTGTTTGTACGTCACATGGAGGCGCCTTGATACCTTGCGCTTCGTTCCCGCGAAAGTGCGGTGGAAAACTAAACAAGGCAGTTTCGCCATCCCAGGAACTGATCCGATCCCACTTCCGTTTCCAAATACCGGTCGGATGGCCGTGACGAGAAGGGAGAGGCTATGACGACCAGGACGGAATCGGTGGAGGGAACACTTCTGGACTGGCTGCGCGACGCGCACGCCATGGAGAAACACGCCGAGCAGATGCTGAGCAACACGGCCAGCCGTCTGGAGCACTATCCGGAGCTGCGCGCGAAGATCGAACGGCATCTGGAGCAGACTGTGACCGGGCGTTGAATCCTCCCCAATTGTGGGCGCCGAATTTTCCCCAGTTTCGTCGTTTCGCCCGGCCTCCCGGGGCATGCCCCGGGAGGCCGGGCGGCGCGGTCGTCGCCGATGCTGGTCCCCTTGGCGGGAGGGACCGGCACGGTGGTCACACTCGGGGAACTCATGATGATCTTGGACCTTCACCGGCAGGGCCTGACGGTCACTGCCATCGCTCGCCAGCTCGGCCTCGACCGGAAGACGGTCCGCCGCTACATCGCCCGGGGCCTGGAGCCGCCGGCCTATGGGCCGCGGCAGCGGCAGGCCCGCAGCACCGATCCGTTCCTGGCGTACCTGCGGGAGCGCCTGGCGGCCTTCCCTGAGCTGACCGCCGTCCGGCTGTGGCGGGAGCTCCGTGAACGGGGATTCGCCGGCGGCTACACGGCCGTGAAGCGGGCGGTTCGGGACCTGCGGCCGGCGCCGCTCAAGCCGTTCGAGGTCCGCTTCGAGACGCCACCCGGCGAGCAGGCCCAGGTCGACTTGGCGCGCTTCGAGGTGACCTTCACGGACGAGCCGGGCCTCACCCGCATCGTCTGGCTGTTCTCGCTGGTGCTGGGCTTCTCGCGACTGATCTGGGCACGGTTCGTGATCCACCAGGACCTGCAGACCGTGCTGCGCTGTCACATGGCGGCGCTCGCAGCGATCGGTGGGGTGCCGCGCGAGATCCTCTACGACCGCATGAAGACCGCGGTGACCGGCGAGGATCCCGACTGCCTGGTGGTCTACAACCGCGGTCTTCTCGATCTCGCCCGTCACTACGGCTTCCAGCCACGCGCCTGCCGGCCTTATCGACCACAGACCAAGGGCAAGGTCGAGCGGCCGTTCCGCTACATCCGCGAGGACTTCTTCCTCGCCGGCTCGTTCCGCAATCTCGACGATCTCAACGCGCAGCTTCGGCAGTGGCTCGACGGCGTCGCGAACGCGCGCCTGCACGCCACCACCCAGCGCGTCGTCAACGAGGCCTTCGCCGAGGAGCGGCTCGCATTGAAGCCACTTCCGCTCGCGCCCTATCGCACCGTGCTGAAGCTCGAGCGCCGCGTCTCGCATGAAGGCTTGGTGAGCGTCGCCGGCAATCTCTACAGCGTGCCGGACGCCACCCGTCGACGCATTCTCGACGTCCACGTCTTCGCCGACGAGATCTGCATCATCGAGGACGGCGTGGTCGTCGCGCGGCATGTCCCGTTGGACGGACGCAATCAGAAGCGTGTCGACCCGGAACATCGGAAGCTCACGTCCTCATCACGTGCGAGACACATCGCTCGTGATCAGATCGTCGTCGGACGCGCCGGTGATCGTGTCGCACGTCGCTCGCTCGACTTCTACGACGCGGTCGGTCGTCGGCTCGCCGATCGGGGAGGCGTGCGATGAGCACCCGTGTGGAGATCGTCCCATCCGTGGTCGAGCGCATCAAGCAGTCGATGGTCGGCCTCAAGATGCCGCGGGCCATCGAGATCCTCGACGCCACCGTCCGCCGGCTCGAACGCGGCGAGGTGTCGGCTCTCGAGGCCGTCGACGCACTGCTCGCCGAGGAGTTCACGTTGCGTGAGAACCGCCGCGTCAAGACCGCCCTCGTCATGGCGCGCCTCTCGACCATCAAGACGCTCGCCGGCTTCGACTTCACCTTCCAGCCGTCGCTCGACAAGAACCGCATCATGGCGCTCGCCGAACTCGGATTCATCGATCGCTCCGAGGTCGTCCTGTGCGGGAGTCCTGTTGAGGGGCTGATCCGACAGGAGGCCTTTCGGGCGTCAGAAAACTGTCCATCGCCGAGCGCGAGTCTGCGCGGAGAGCCCATACGAGACCGGCCGGAGCATAATCGATGACCGAGGTTGCTCCCCATCCTGCCATCATTCTCTCCAGAACGACGCTGCCGAATCCCTTGCGTGTGGGCGGGCGTACCGGAGGACCTCCGGATTCCCGCCAGGTGATGCGGAGCAATTGCTCACGGGTATCGCTGCGGGCGCGTCCGGAGACGATCTTTGACAGAGCCTGCGGGTCCTGATTCAAGGATGGGATGACTCGCGAGGCTCTTGAGTCGCTCGACAAGGAAGCGCTGATCCA
>NZ_NHSK01000153.1 GCF_016653355.1 Rhodoplanes elegans
CCGACATCCGCGCTGGACGCGCGAATGTCGACCTCTCCCCGCACGCGGGGAGAGGTGAACAGCTCGGCGTCTGCGTTTCCGATCTGATGCCGCTCACGCCGCGCGGACGGCACCCAGGAACTTGCCGACTTCGGTCTTCAGCTTGGTGCTGTCGCCGGAGAGGAGCTGCGCGGCGGAGAGCACCTGGCTCGCCGCCGAGCCGGTCTCCTGCGCGCCGACTCTCACGTCCCCGATGTTGGCCGACACCTCGCGGGTGCCGTGCGCCGCCATCTGGACGTTGCGCGAGATCTCCTGGGTCGCCGCGCCCTGCTCCTCGACGGCCGCCGCGATGGTCGACGAGATCTCCGACAGCCGGCCGATCGTTCCGGCGATCTCGCGGATCGCCGCGACCGAGCCCTGCGTCGCGCCCTGGATTTCGCCGATCTGCTGGCTGATCACGCCGGTCGCCTTGGCGGTCTCCTGGGCGAGCTGCTTCACTTCGGCGGCCACCACGGCGAAGCCCTTGCCGGCGTCGCCGGCGCGGGCCGCCTCGATCGTGGCGTTGAGGGCGAGCAGGTTGGTCTGACCCGCGATGGTGTTGATCAGCTCGACGACGTCGCCGATGCGGTTCGCCGCCTCGGCCAGATCCTCGACCTGCTTGTTGGTGGCGTGCGCCTGCTCGACCGCGCCGCGGGCGACGCGCGCCGACTCCTGCACCTGACGGCTGATCTCCTGCACCGAGGACGACATCTCCTCGGTGGCCGAGGCGACCGACTGGACGTTGGACGACGCGTCCTCGGCGGCGCTCGCGACGGTCGCGCTCAGCGACTGCGAGCGCTGGGCCGTGCCGGTCAGCGCGTTGGCGGAGGCCTCGAGCTCGGTCGAGGCGGACGTGACCGTCTCGACGATCTCGCCGATCATCGCCTCGAAGGTCCGCGTGATCTGATCGACGCGCCGGCCGCGCTCGAGCTTCGCCTCGGCGTCGGCCGCGGCCGCGGCGTCGGCCGCCTTCTTGTCGATCAGAGCCTGCTTGAAGATCTGCAGAGTCTTGGCGATGCGCCCGATCTCGGTCGTCTCGACGAGGTGCGGCACCTCCGCGCCGAGATCGCCGCGCGCCAGCGCCTGCATGGGCGTGATCACCGAGGCGATGCCGCGCGACACGTCGACGACCAGATAGATCGCGAGCCCGATGCCGACGATCGCCGAGCCGCCGAGAATGATCATCATCAGATCGAAGGCGCTGTCGTAGGTGGCGGAGGCCGCCTTGGTGGCCGCGTCGGCGCCGGCGTTGTTGAGCGCGATGTTCTTGTTGAGGAGATCGTCCGCGGCCTTGCCGATCGGATAGACTTTCGTCTCGTTGAACTCCGACACCGCGGTCGGCAGCTTGCCGGCATTGGCGCGCGACATCTCGACGACCTTCTTGACGCCTTCGTCGTAGAGCGCGGCCTGCTTCTTCCACTCCTCGAAGGTCCGGCGCTCCTCCGGCGAGGAGATCAGCTTCTCGTAGGTCGCGGCGTACTTGGCGTTGCGGTCGTAGTTCAGCGCCAGCGTCTTCTCGACCGCGGCCTTGGCCTCGGGCGTCTCGGCGAGCATGTGGAGCCGTACGACGCTGCGGATGATGGTGACTCCGGCGCGCAGATCGGCAAGCGCCCGCACGCTCGGCAGCCAGTTCTCGGAAATCTCGACCGCGTTGGCGTTGATGGCCCGCATGCTGCTGATCGCGAGCAGCCCCATGCCGGTCATACCGACCAGCAGAAGCGACACGACGATGGTGATCTTGGTCCGGATGGAGAGCTTCGCGAGCATGGCACGGTACCGATGAACGAGCGTTTCGGGTCGCGAAAAAGCGGCGGCTCGGGGACGCGACGTTCCCCGACCGGCGCGCCTTCGTCGCCTGTCGATTTGAGAGAGCGGCCGCACCCTGAGGTTCGCGAGCCGACTATCGTTGTTATAACAAGGCGAGTCCTACGGACGTGTTAATAGTAGAGCCGTGTGGCCATGGAGGTGATCCAAGGCATGATCGGACTTGTCGGATGAACTCTACCTGATCGTACTAGTAATGACGCCGCGGGCTCGAACGAGCACCACGCGTCGTCGCCTCCAGTCCAGGGTGAGGCGCGCTCTGCCGGAGCGGATCTCGAACCATGAGGTTGGAGCCGCACGACATCAGGACCGCGAGCGGCCTGAACCCGGCCGTGGATCGCCGATCGTGCGCGAGAGATCGGAGGCGGAGGCGAGGACGTGAGATCACGTCCCGCGATCGGCCGTGTAGCCCATCCTGAAGCCGCCCCAGTGCCGGCCCCGCACCGTGATGGGCGCCGAGCAGTCCTTCATCAGCACGAAGTTGCCGCCGCCCATGTCGCGCCGGTAGGTCTGCAGGAGGAACGGCTTGGTGCTGCGCCCGGCGGCGAGCCCGGTGCGATCGGCGAACATGCGGCGGTTGCGGCAGTTCGCCGTGTTCCACGCCGGATCGCCGGGCCGCTGCGGCTGCGAGAACTTCTTGTTGTGGGTCGGCAGATAGCCGTTGCGATCGACGGCGGCGCAGAACGCGATCTGGGCGCTCTTCGTCAGCAGCGGCTCCTGCAGCGGCGGCAGCAGGCGGTCGCACAGCGTCGTGAATCGCGTCGTCACCTGCTGCGGGTCGGTGCCGGGCATCGGCACGTAGGTCTCGTCGAACAGCTCCGTCATCGTGATCTGGTTCTGCTCGAGCGCCCGCTCGAACACGGCTGCGACCTCGCGGGCCGCCGCGGTGACGAGGGCGACGAAGCCTGTGTCGTCGGTCTCGACCCCGGCCTGTGCGGTGAGCAGCGCCAGCTCCTCGCTGCGCTTCAAGAGCCCGTGGACGCGCTGATCGGCGGTGCGCAGATCCGCGGAGGAGCGCGCGACATTGTCGCTCATCGCCTCGAACGCCGTCTGCAGCGCGTCGCAACGGCCCTGGATGTCGTGATTGGCCTCGACGATCGAGCGCATGTCGCCGCGCATCCGCGTCATCGCCGGGCCGACATGGTCGATCACCTGGCGGATCGCCGCCGTGCCGGCCTGCACGGTCGCGGCGCGGCCGACCGTCTCGGCCGATTCGGCCATCAGGTCGCGCGTCTGGGTGTCGAGCATCGTGAGCGTCGCGGCGATCTCGGCGGTCGCTTCGGACGTCTGCTTGGCCAGCGCCTTGACCTCCTGGGCGACGACCGCGAATCCCTTGCCGGCCTCGCCGGCGCGTGCCGCCTCGATGGTCGCATTCAGGGCCAGCAGATTGGTCTGTCGGGCGATCGCGTCGATGCCGCCGGCCGCCTTGGCGACCCGCTCGAGCGCCGCACGCAGGCCGTCGAGCTTGCTCTCGAAGCCGGCCGTCGCGGAGGCGAGGGCGCTGATCTCGGCGAGCGAGGTGGCGACCGAATGGGCCGACGCGTCCATCTCGGAGCAGGCCGCCTCGATCGTCTGGTCCGCCGCGGTCGCGGCCGATCCGATCCGCCGGTTCGAGCTGGTCAGCTCGGTCGCGGCGGCCGAGAGCGTCTTGCACTCGGCGGTCAGGCCCTGCGCCTTGGCGTCCACGTCGGCGATGTTGCCGGCGACGTCGGCGAGCTCGACCGACAGGACGCCCACGGTCCGGGCGATCGTGCGCACCACCCCGTCGTCCACGGCCGGCATCCCCATTCGATTCCCCCGATCCTCTTTCGGCGATGTCGGGTTCGGATAGTGCGGGAATCTGCCTTCCAACCGGTTAACCCTGGGGTGGGTTAGTGTCGTCGACACGACCGAGGGTGGCGAGCGTCCGTGTCAGGCCGGACCGTGTGGCGCCGCGCCGTTCGGATCTATCGCTTCTGCCTGGCTCGCAGCGCGGTCTGCAGCAGCGCCCGATGGCAGAGCGCGTCGGCGAGATCGGCCTGGCGACGCACCGCCGTCGCCGTCTCGGCAAGATCCGTCATCACCTGGGCGAGCCGCGGCGTCGTCCAGGCGGCGAGCGCCGCCCGCACGGCCGGCTCGCGCCGGAAGAACAACCCGCGAAAGCCCTCGCGCAAAGCGTCCTGGGCCGGCCGGCCGGTATCGATCGCGACGCGGGCCCGGTGGAGCTGGGCGGCATGGCGCAGCGCCGTGGTGACGAGACGGTCCGGATGCGTGCCGGCGGCGCGGGCGCGGGCGAACTCGGCGTCGAACGCCGCCGGCTTGCCGGCGAAGACCGCGTTGATGACGTCGTCGAGGGCCAGCGCCGCCCCGTCGGCGATCACGGCGAGCACGTCGTCGACCTCGATGCGGCCGCGGCCGTGGCCGTAGAGAGCGAGCTTCTTCAACTCGCCGCGCGAGGCCTGGCGGTCGCCGCCGATCAGCGAGACCAGCAGCATCTTGGCGTCGTCCGCGATGGTCAGGCCGGCCGCCTTCATCTCCTGGTCGATCAGCCGGGCCAGATCGGCGTCGCCGTCGACATAGCAGGGGAGCGCCACGGCGGTGCGGGCCTTCTCGCAGACCAGGCGGATCGCCGCGTCCTTGCGCAGGTCGCCGGCCTCGACGATGACCCGGCAGTCGCGCGGCGGGTCGGAAGCGAGCGCCTCCACGGTCGGCGCGAGATTGCTCCGCCCGGCCTTGATCCAGACGGCCCGGCGTCCGCCGAACAGCGGCACCGTGTGGGCCTCCTCGGCGATCCGTCCGGGCTCGATGGCATCGCCGTCGAGCCGCACCAGCGCGAAGGGATCATTCGGGTCGTCGACCGACGCCTTGATCAGCGCCTCGACCCGCTCGCGCACCAGCCCGGCGTCGGGCCCGTAGACGAGCGCGATCGGCCGCCCGGCATCCGGCCGGCCGACATAGGCGTCGATCTCGGAGCCCTTGAGGGCTGTCATGACGAAGTCTGCGTCACGTCCCGGCGACGAAATACGACGCGATGCGGGACCGGATGGTCTCGGCGATCACGCCGGCGGCGCGGTTCTCGGCGTCGCGCAAAGCGCGCTGGCGGGCGAAGCGCTGCTGCTGGCCCGGAATGTCGTAGGACACCCGGCTGAGCGCGACGTCGGTGACGACCGGCTTGCCGGTGTTCAGGTCGACCAGGGTATAGCTGGCCGTGATGCCGAAATTCTCGACGTCCGGCCGGGCCGTCTGGACATCGACGATGACCGAGACGCGGGTGGTCGTGATCCGGATGTCGAGCCGGTGGGTGGGCGGCGCCGGGTTGCCGCCGGACAGCATGAAGACGAGCTGGTTGCGCAGGTCGACGGCGATGCGGGCCTGCGGCGTGCCGTTCGGCGCCGGGATCTGGGCGATGTCGATCTGGGCCAGCGAGCCGGCGAGCGACGGCCCGCCGTCGAGCGTCCGGGTCCCGTAGAGCGGCTGGAAGCAGCCGGCGAGCGGCACGGCGAGCGCCAGCACGGCGGCGCTGCGCATTGCGAGCCGCATCACGCGCCGCCGGTCCGGCGCCGCGTCTGCGTGCGCCGTGCGGAAAAGTCCCGTCCGATCAAGCCACCACATTCACGATCCTGTGCGGGACGACGATGACTTTTTTGGGAGCCGCGCCCCCGAGTGCCTTTTGTACCGCGTCCAGGGCCAGAACGGCAGCCTCCACGTCCGCTTTTCCGGCCGTGCGTGGCACCGTTACATCACCTCGCTTCTTGCCGTTGATCTGGACCGGCAGCGTGACGGTGTCCTCGACCAGCAGATCGGGCTCGACCTCGGGCCACGCCGCCTCGCAGACGAGGCCCGTGTGGCCGAGCGCCGCCCAGCATTCCTCGGCGAGGTGCGGCATCATCGGGTGGAAGAGCTGGACCAGGATCGCGGCCGCCTCGCGCACCGCCCAGCGGTAATCGGCGGGCGGCTCCGCGCCGGCGCCTGCGAGCGACGTCTGGAACGCGTTGGCGAGCTCGTAGATGTGGGCCACGCAGCGGTTGAAGCGCAGCTTCTCGATATCCTCCGACACCCGCGACAGCGCCAGATGCGCCGCCTTGCGCAGCGCCACGGCGGCCTCGCCGAACATCGCCGGGCGCGGCAGGTCGCCCTGCGCCGCGACCGCCTCGGCGTCGCCGATCAGCCGCCACAGGCGCTGGACGAAGCGGGCGGCGCCCTGCGCGCCCTCCTCGGTCCAGATGACGTCGCGCTCGGGCGGCGAGTCCGACAGCATGAACCAGCGCGCCGTGTCGGCCCCGTAGGATCCGATGATCTCGTCCGGGTCGACCGTGTTGCGCTTCGACTTCGACATTTTTTCAATGGGCCCGATCTCCACGGGGATGTCGGTCCCGATGAGAGTTGCGGTCCGGGCGTCGCCCATGCCCACGATCGTCACCTCGGCCGGGGCGGCAAAGGTGCCATCCGGTTTCCGGTAGGTCTCGTGGACCACCATCCCTTGCGTGAACAGGCCGGCGAACGGCTCGTCGAGCCCGGCATGGCCCGTCGCCTTCATGGCGCGGGTGAAGAAGCGCGAGTAGAGGAGGTGCAGAATCGCGTGCTCGATGCCGCCGATATACTGGTCGACCGGCAGCCAGGAATCGACCGCCGCGCGGTCGGTCGGCGCGTCGGTGATCCACGGGTCGGTGAAGCGCGCGAAGTACCACGACGAGTCGACGAACGTGTCCATCGTGTCGGTCTCGCGCACCGCCTTGCCGCCGCACTGCGGGCAGGCGACGTGCTTCCAGGTCGGATGGCGGTCGAGCGGGTTGCCGGGCCGGTCGAAGGCGATGTCGTCCGGCAGCGTCACCGGGAGATCCGCGATCGGCACCGGCACGGTGCCGCAGCTCGGGCAGTGGATCACCGGGATCGGACAGCCCCAGTAGCGCTGGCGCGAGATGCCCCAGTCGCGCAGCCGGTACATCACCTCGCGGCGGCCGACCGGCGCGTTGCCGCGGATCTCCTTCTCGAGCCGGCTCGCCACCTCGGCCTGCGCCTGCGCGAACGTCATGCCGTCGAGGAAGCGCGAGTTGATCATCCGGCCGTCGCCCACATAGGCCGTGTCGGTGACCGTGAAGGTCGCCGGGTCCTGGCCCTCGGGGCAGACGACGGGCGTGTTGCCGAGCCCGTATTTGTTGACGAAGTCGAGGTCGCGCTGGTCATGCGCCGGGCAGCCGAAGATGGCGCCGGTGCCGTACTCCATCAGCACGAAGTTGGCGACATAGACGGGGAGCTTCCACGACGGATCGAACGGGTGGATGGCCCTTATGCCGGTGTCGAAGCCGAGCTTTTCCGCCTTGTCGATCGCCTCCTGGGCGGTGCCGATGCGCTTCGCCTCGGCGATGAACGCTGCCAGCGCCGGGTTCTTCTCGGCGGCCGCGCGGGCGAGCGGATGGTCGGGCGACAGGCCCATGAACTTGGCGCCGAACAGCGTGTCGTGCCGGGTCGTGAAGATCTCGAGCTCGGTCTCGCCGGACGGCGTCGTCGCCGGATCGAGCGCGAAGCGCACGTGCAGGCCCTCGGACCGGCCGATCCAGTTCTTCTGCATCAGCCGGACCTTTTCCGGCCAGCGGTCGAGGCCGTCGAGGGCGGTCAGCAGCTCCTCGGAAAACTTGGTGATCTTGAAGAACCACTGGGTCAGCTCGCGCTGCTCGACCAGCGCGCCCGAGCGCCAGCCGCGGCCGTCGATCACCTGCTCGTTGGCGAGCACAGTCATGTCGACCGGGTCCCAGTTCACCTTCGACTGCTTGCGCTCGACCAGACCCGCCTTCAGCAGGTCGAGGAACATGCGTTGCTGGTGCTTGTAGTAGGTCGGGTCGCAGGTCGCGATCTCGCGGTCCCAGTCGAGCGACAGGCCCATCGACTTGAGCTGCGCCTTCATGGTCGCGATGTTGGCGTAGGTCCATTCGCGCGGGTGGACCTTGTTGGCCATGGCGGCGTTCTCGGCCGGCATGCCGAAGGCGTCCCAGCCCATCGGGTGGAGCACCTTGAAGCCCTTGGCGCGCTTGTAGCGGGCCACCACGTCGCCCATCGTGTAGTTGCGGACATGGCCCATGTGGATGCGCCCCGACGGGTAGGGGAACATCTCGAGCACGTAGTATTTCGGCCGCGGGTCGTCGTTCCGGGTCGCGAAGATGTCGCGCTCGTCCCACACGGTCTGCCAGCGCGGCTCGGCGACGCGGGCATTATAGCGTTCTGCAGTCATGAGATTCGGCTCGCTCTCGCGAAAATGTCCGGCCCGTTGGACATCATTGCGGCGCCCGGGTCAACGCTGGCGGGCCGCCGCAGGCGCGCGCCGGGGGTTCCGCAGACGCGGGCCGGGGCCGGACGGGCGGCGCGGGATGGACGGGCCGCCGGCCCGCTCACCCCGCCACGGCGAGCGGGGGGTCGTCGTGGCGGGCGTCGCCTTCGATCACGGTGGTGTTGCGGCCGCGGCGCTTGGCGGCGTAGAGGGCCGTGTCGGCCGCCTCGATCAGGCCCTGCGGGCGGGTATCCGGGCCCGGCACATGCGCGGCGACTCCGATGCTGACCGTGATGTGGCCGGCCGGCGCCTCCTCGTTGCGGATGCGCAGGCCCAGCACGGCGAGGCGCAGCCGTTCGGCGAGGTCGACGGCGCGGTCGAGCCCGCTGTCCGGCAGCAGCAGCACGAACTCCTCGCCGCCCCAGCGGGCGACGAAGTCGGTGTCGGCGTCGGCGACCCCGGCCAGCACCCGGCCGATCTGGCGCAAACAGGCGTCGCCCTGGACGTGGCCGTAGCCGTCGTTGAACAGCTTGAAATGGTCGACGTCGATCATCAGCAGCGCGACCGGCCGGCCGGCGTCGCCGGCCCGGGTCCATTCCGTGGCGAGCCGCGCGTCGAAGCTGCGGCGGTTGGCGAGGCCGGAGAGCGGGTCGATCGAGGCGAGCTCCTCGAGATGCGCATTGGCGGCGCGCAGCTCGCGCTCGCGCGCGGCGAGCCGGCCCGCCATGTCGGACAGCGCGGTCGCGAGTGGGACGAATTCCGGCGCCCAGGCGCCCGGGTCGGCGCGGACCTTGAGGTCGCCCTGGCCGATCCGGGTCGCGGTGCGGGCGAGCGAGCGGATCGGCTCGACGATCAGGTGCTCGCCGATCAGCCAGGCGGCGATCACGGTGAGCAGCCCGAAGAAAGCGAGGTGCAGATAGGCGAGACTGGACTCGCGCTCGATCTTGCCCAGCACCTCGCGCTCGGAGTAGCCGACCACGATGCGAACGTCGGTGCCGGGCAGGCTGGTGTAGCCGAAGATGCGCCGCACCCCGTCGAAGCCTTCGAGCGTCGCGGTGCCGTCCGGCGCCGACTGCACGGTCTGGACCAGCGGATGGTCGCCGAAGCGGCGGCCGACGAGCCGCTCGCGGCTCTGGATCCCGGCCAGCACCGTCCCCTTGCCGTCGACCAGGTAGGCGGCCATGCCGGTCCGGCTCTCGACCCCCTGGCCGAGCCGTGCGAGCCAGTGCAGGTCGACCGGCGCCAGCAGCACCTCGACCTCGTCGCTCCCGGGCCGCACGATCGGGAACGCCATCAGCACGGTCGACTTCTCGTAGGAGCGTTCGAGCAGGTAGTCGCTGAGGACATAATGGCGGGTGCGCTGCACGTCGCGGACATAGTCGCGGTCGGAGAGGTCGAGGCCGATCACCTGGCGGCGCGTCGAGCAGGTGATCCGCCCGTCGGCGCCCACCACCGAGAGGCTGGAGATCCAGGGCGCGTCGCCGGCGAAGCCCCACAGGAAGGCGGCGCAGTCGGCCGGGCGCGCGGCGCTGGCCACATAGGCGCGCGATACCACCTGCATCAGGGCGCGGGCGGCCTCGATGGTCTCGGCCTGGGCGTCGCGGGCCCGTCGGGCGACCGCCACCACCTCGACATAGGCCGACTGGATGCGCTCGGCGCGGCTCGACTCGGTGAGGTGGACGCGGTCGACGATCAGCGGGGTGACGGCCAGCAGGGCGAGCAGCATGAGCCGCGCCCGGATGCTGAGGCGCCACGCCTTGCGGCGACGCGTGACGGATGGCCGTTTCAGAAGGCTCATGCGACTCGTCCCCGTTCCCCGCAAAAAATGCTAACCGGGCGGAGTGAAACTCGCCTTCACCGGTTCGCTAAAATTCGAGTCGTCTGCTCATGATTCCGTCCGAACCCCGCTCCCCCGGCCCCTCGGAGGCCGAAGCGACCCCCACCGACCGGCTCGCCGCCGTGCAGGCCGGGATCGCCGCCGCCTGCCGGGAGGCCGGCCGCGACCCCGGCACCGTGACCCTGGTGGCGGTCAGCAAGACCTTCCCGGTCGAGGCGATCGAGCCGGTGATCGCCGCCGGCCAGCGGGTGTTCGGCGAGAACCGCGTCCAGGAGGCGAAGGCCAAGTGGCCGGCGCTGCGCGAGCGGCATCCCGGCGTCGCCCTCCACATGATCGGGCCGCTGCAGTCCAACAAGGCGCGCGAGGCGGTGGCGCTGTTCGACGCCGTCCACGCGCTCGACCGGCCGAGCCTCGCGGCGGCGCTCGCCAAGGAGGTGCAGCGCGCCGGCCGCCAGCCGCTCTTGTTCGTCGAGGTCAACACCGGCGCCGAGCCGCAGAAGGCCGGGGTGCTGCCCGAGGAGGCCGACGCCTTCATCGCCGCCTGCCGCGACGTCTACGGGCTGACGGTCGGCGGGCTGATGTGCATTCCCCCGTTCGACGAGGCGCCGGCACCGCATTTCGCCCTCACGCAGAAGATCGCCCGCCGCAACGGGCTCGAGCTCTTGTCGATGGGGATGAGCGACGACTACGACGTGGCGATCCGGTTCGGCGCCACCCATGTGCGGATCGGGACGGCGATCTTCGGTCATCGCCCGAAGCTCGACGCCGGCGGACCGGGGTGACGAGCGACCCGAACCGGACGGCGTCGCGACTCACGACCTGCGGCGCGGCCGTTCGGGGGCGGGCTCGGCGGGCGCCGGGGATGCTCCGGGCCGCGGCGTGTCACGCTTCAGCCCCCTGAGCTCGCGCCACGCGAACCAGAACACCACCCCGAGCACGAGCACGAGCTCGATCAGCACCAGCGTGTTCGAATCACCCGTCCCGTCCATGCGTGCCGATCCCCTCCGGTCCGTGACCCGCCCGTGCCGTGTCGCGCCGCCGGGTCAGCCGGCGCCGCGGGCCGGCGGGCGGTCGCTCGCCGGCGGTCCCGGGTCGTTGGCGGGCGCTGCGACATAGGCCGGGAGGCGCGCCGCCCCCGCGGTGTCGTCCGCGCCCGCAGCGGCCGGCTCCGGCGCCGACGCCGCGGCCTCGGCGAGGGCGAGGTCGCTGGTCCGGTAGGTGATGCGGTGGCTGAGGAACATGCCGTAGCAGCCCAGCACCGCGACGATGCCGGCGAGATCGAAGTAGGAAAGCTCCTCCTCGCCGCCCAGCATGAAATAGAGCACCACCGATTTCACGGCCGCATAGGCGAGGAAGAACAACAGCACGGGACGCAGGATCTCGCCGAACGCGGCGACCGAGCGGATCCCCGGCCGGGCCGGCACGATGCCGCGCGCCGCGGCCGCGGCGCGGGCCGCCAGGACGCCGCGCTTGTGGAGCACCGCGGAGACCAGAAACGCCGCCGCGGCGGCGAAGAACACGGCACCGACCCAGTATCTCATGCTGCGCTCCCGCTCTCGATCCGGGGGTCGCCCGAGCGCACCACGCCAAGTCGCGGAACGCAAGTCACATGCGCGGGGCCGGATCGTCGCAGCGACCGGCCCGCGATGCGCCACGACAGGATCGATTCGCTCGCCGGGACGGCCGCGGGAGAATTCCCGGCTTCGCGCTCTCCCTGATTGTTTTTGTTTTTTCCAGTTCTAGCATCGACACCGCGGGGGTCGCCTCCGCTGTGTCCGGCACGACAGAACCCCCGCCCGTCCGGATCCTCGACCGACAGCGCTGGCGTTTCACAACGTTGGACAGAGGAGAGGAACATGACGAGATGGCTGCGGGTCTCGACCGCCGTCGTCGCCGTGCTGGCGGCCGCGTCGTTCTCCCACGACGCCGTCGCGCAGAGCGCGAAATCGAAGCAGAAGCAGCGTCCGCCGACGATCAGCTACAAGGAGGACGTCGTCCCGATCTTCAAGGGCCGCTGCGTCGAGTGCCATCAGCCGGGCGGCACCGGCTTCGACACCTCGGGCCTCGACCTGCGCACCTATGCGGGCGTGATGAAGGGCACCAAGTTCGGGCCCATGGTGGTGAAGGGCGATCCCGACGCCTCCAGCCTGATGGCGCTGCTGGACTGGCGGGTGAAGCCCGAGATCCGCATGCCGCATGGCATGAAGAAGCTGTCGACCTGCGATCGGGACACCATCCGCCGCTGGATCGCCGAGGGCGCGCTGGACAACTGACCGGAAACGATCGGCCGTTGCGGCCGACCATTCGCTTGGTGGATTGCGACCTGTCGATTGTCCGGGCGCCGGCGGCGCACGTCGTGTTCATTGCGGCGTTTCGGCCCGAGGAGGACGTGCGGACGGCCCGTGGCCGGCCGCGCCTCCTCCGATGGCCATGGAGGCCGAACGCCGTGTGTCGGCGCGGCGCGACCCGGAGGGCGTCGGCGCGGCGGCGAACCGAACGTTAACAGCCCTGGGCTAGGCTCCCCGCCTCACCAGCCCGGATGCGGAGGGACGCGTGGCCGCGAGCGACACCGACCACGGCGGCTCCAGTCCCGATCCGGAGCCCGGGCCGGTCGCCCGGCTGCGCCGGCGCGTCGTCGGGCCGATCGTCGCGCGGATCACGGCCTTTCGCAGCGACGACAGCGACCGCTCGGTGGCGCGCCGCAGCGCCGGGGCCGCCTTCCTGATCCGGGTGGCCAGCGCCGGCATCCTGTTCGTCAGCCAGATCCTGCTGGCCCGCTGGATGGGCCGCTTCGAGTTCGGCATCTATGTCGCGGTGTGGGCCTGGGCGAGCGTGCTCGGCCCGCTGGCGCCGCTCGGCCTCGCCTATGGGTCGCAGCGCTTCATTCCGGAATACCGGCATCGCGGCGACCTCGACGGCCTGCGCGGCTTCCTCACCGGCGCCCGCCTCCTGAGCCTCGCACAGGGCGCCGTCGCCGGCGCGCTGCTCGCCGCCGTGGTCCTGGCGCTCGGCCGTCACGTGCCGGTGCATTTCCTGGTGCCGTTCCTGATCGCCGCCGCGACCCTGCCGGCGTTCACCCTGAGCATGGTCCAGGACGGCATGGCGCGCAGCTTCGACTGGATCGATCTGGCGCTGATCCCGTTGTTCATCGTCCAGCCGCTGCTGATCCTCGCCGTGATGGGTGGACTGCACGCCACCGGCGGCGCCATCGACGCGGTCGCCGTGCTCGCCACCACGGGCGGCGCCATGTGGCTCGTCACGCTCGTCCAGGCCGTGCTGATGAGACGTCGTCTCGCCGGCACGGTGCCGGCCGGCCCGCGCCGCTACGACATGCGCTACTGGCTGAAGACATCGCTGCCGATCTTCGTCGTCGACGGCTTCTTCCTGCTCCTCTTCTACGTCGACATCCTGGTACTGCAGCTCTATGTCGGCCCGCAGGACGTGGCGATCTACTACGCGGCCAGCAAGACGCTGTCGCTCGTCCACTTCATCTCCTACGCGGTCGGCGCCGCCGTGGCGCATCGCTTCAGCGCCTATCACGTCGCCGGCGAGCGCGAGAAGCTGAAGAGCTTCGTCGGCGACGCGGTGCGCTGGACCTTTTGGCCGACCCTCGCCTTCGGCGTCGTGCTGGCGGCGCTCGGGCTGCCGATCCTCCGGCTGTTCGGTCCCGGCTTCGATGCCGGCTACCCGCTGATCCTGATCATCATGATCGGCCTCTTGGCCCGCGGTGCCGTCGGCCCGGCGGAGCGTCTCCTCAACATGACTGGCCACCAGTCGCTGTGCGCGGTCGTCTATGCCACGGCCCTCGCCGTCAACGTGATTCTCTGCGTCGTGCTGATCCCACGGTTCGGCATCTTCGGCGCCGGCTGGGCGACCGCGGCCGCCGTGGTGGTCGAGTCGATGATGTTGTTCGTGATGGTGAAGCGACGGCTCGGCCTGCACGTCTTCATCGTCCGGTTCCGGCGGAGCTGATCACGATGACGGGCGGCACGCCGTTGCGGACCGAATGGCGGACGCTGCCCGCGCTGCTCGATGACCGCGACGCCTGGGCCGCGCTCGCCGCGCGGGCGATCGTGCCGAACGTCTTTTACACGCCTGCCGTCGCGGCAGCGGCCATGGCGCTGCACGGGGATGGCGTCGGCGCGGTCGTCGTGCGCGACGGCGACGATCGTCTCGTCGGCCTGTTTCCGCTGCGCCGGTCGCGGACGCGCTGGGGCGTGCGCCCCGCGCTGGTCGGCTGGACGCATCCCTTCGCGCCGCTCGGCACGCCGCTGATCGATCCGGCCGATCCCGCCGGCGTCGCGACGGCGGCGCTGCGACATCTTCAAGAGACGCAATCCGGCACGCCGCTGCTGCTGCCGTACTGTCCGGCCGACGGCCCGGTCGCGGCGGCCATCGACGCCGCGGTGGCGCGGCTCGGCGCCGTGCAGACGAGGTTCGCCGCGCATGCGCGGGCCGAGCTGCGGCGGCCGGTTGGTCAGGGCGCCCCGCCTGCGGTTTCCGATGCGCGTGGAAAAGAGCACGGCCGCCAGCGCCGGCGGCTCGCCGAGCAGGGCGGCCTCGCCTTCGTGCTGGTGCGCGGCGCGGCGGCACGCGACGCGCTCGCCGATTTCTTCGCGCTCGAGGCGCAGGGCTGGAAAGGCCGTGCCGGCACGGCGGCGGCCTCACGTCCGGCCGAGCAGGCGCTGATGATCGACGCCGTGACGGGCCTCGCCGCGACGGTCGGCGGCGACGCCATGGTGGCGCGCCTGATGTTGAACGGACGGCCGGTCGCTGCGGGCGTCGTGCTGGTCAGCGGCCGCGAGGCGTGGTTCTGGAAGATCGCCTACGACGAGACGCTGAAGAAACACTCGCCGGGCGTTCTGCTCGCGCTCGATCTCTCCGCCGCGCTGCTCGCCGACCCTGCGATCGACGCGGTCGATTCCTGCGCGGTGGAAAACCATCCGATGATCGACCGGCTGTGGTCCGCCCGCCGGCCGCTCGCCGACCGCCTGATCGGCTTCTCGCCGGTTTCGTTCACCGTCGCGTCCCGCCTGGAGACGGCGCGTCGGCAGGCGATCAGGATCGCGAAGCAGATGCGCGACCGCCTGCGCCGGCGGTGACCCACCCGGGTCTTTTGACGCATGTCGCATGACACGCTACAATCGTGGCGATGATCGAGAGCTTCCGTCACAAGGGATTGAAGAAGCTGTTCGAGGACGACGACCGGAGCCGGCTTCCGCCGGAACTGGTCGAGCGCATCCGCGACATCCTGGCAGCTCTCGACGCGGCTACGACCATCGAGGGGCTGGATCGGCCGAGCCTGCGGCTGCATCCGCTGAAAGGAAAACTGAAAGGCTTCTGGGCCGTCACGGTCCGCGCCAACTGGCGCATCGTCTTTCGCTACCGGGACGGTACGGCCTACGACGTCGACTTCCTCGATTATCACTGACGGAGATGCGCGTGCCGATGAAGAACCCTCCCCATCCGGGTCGATCCATCAAGGACGACATCGAGGCTCTGGGGCTGAGCGTCGCCGCTGCGGCCGAGGGGCTCGGAGTGACGCGCCAGCAGCTCTACCGGGTGATCCGCGGGACGAGCGCCGTGACGCCCGAGATGGCGTTCCGGCTGGAGAAGGCGATCGGCGGCACGGCCGACACCTGGCTCGCCATGCAGATGGCCTACGATCTCGCCCAGGTGCGCAAGCGTGGCCGCGCCATCAAGGTCCGGCCGCTCCGCGCCGCGGCGGCCTGAGCGACGGCCGCCATATCCGGTCACCTTCCCAGAAACTGGCGGTTCCGCTGCGTTGCCTCGACAGAGGCCTCGTGTCCCGGGCGCGGCGCATCGCGCCGCGAACCGGGACCCAGGGGCGACGGTGCGAAGCGCCTGCCGTGCCGCCCGTCGTGCGGCCCCTGGGCCCCGGCTCTGCGGCGCATCGGGCCTCCGGCCCGACGCACCTTGTCCGGGGCACGAGGCAGTACACCGGGACAGCGCACCGAGATCGGCAGTTTCTCGGGGTGCGCAGCCGCCCCCTCACCGGATCGTCAGCTGCGGCATCGGCATGCCCCAGCGGTGCGGGCCGCCCGCGGCGGTCGGGGCGCCGGTGCCCGGCGGGCCGGCGTCGGCGCGCTTGTCGGGGGCGGCGAGGACCAGGGCCCAAAAGACCTTGTACTTGGTGCCGGGCGCGTAGACGGCGCCGATGCCCATGCGGGTCACCTCCTTGGACAGCATGTTGGCGCGGTGCGGCGGCGAATCGCGCCAGCCCGAGAAGGCCTCGGCGAGCGTGTGGTAGCCGGCCGAGATGTTCTCGACCGCGACGCCGGCGTCGAAGCCGGAGCGCGCGATGCGGGTCTTGAAGTCGCCGCCGACACTGTGATCGAGCTTGTTCCGCTGCGCCATCACCTGCGCCTGCTCCTCGGCCATCCGCATCAGGGCCGGGTCGAGCGTCACGGCGCCGAGCCCGTTGTTGCGGCGATAGCCCGAGATCATCGAGGCGGCGGCGGCGGGATCGAGCTGCCCGCCTTTGGCGAGGTTCTGATAGAAGCTCGGCTCGGCGGGCGGTTCGCGGTCGCCGGCGCAACCGGCGAGCGCCAGCACGCCGAGCCCGACGGCGAGAAGCGCGGTGCGCCGATGGAGCCGGGCCCGAAAGCGGGCGAGGGCAGGGGGGACGGGAGGGGCGAAGGTCGTCACGTCGGGGCCTCTTTGAGCGCCGCCTCGTGCGCGAGCAGAGGCGGACCCGGCACCCGCTCCTCGTGCGCCGGGTAGGGAATCTTGATGCCGACCTCGCGGAACTTCTGCAGCACCGCGACGTGCAGGTCGCTCTTCACGGTGAGGCCGTTCTCGACGTTCGACAGGATGCAGCGCAGCTCGAAGTCGAGGCCGATCTCGCCGAAGCCGAGCAGATAGACGCCGGGCGGCGGCGCCTTCATCACCAGCGGGTGGGCGCGGGCGCAACCGGCGAGGATCTCGCGCACCTGCGCGACGTCGGAGTCGTAGGCGACCCGCACCTTGAGCGTGACGCGGCCGAGCGTGTTGGCGTGCGTCCAGTTCTTCACCGAGGAGGTGATGAACTCGGCGTTCGGGATGATCACGCTGGCGCGGTCGAAGGTCTCGATCTCGGTCGACCGCACGCTGATCTTGCGGACGAAGCCCTCCTCGTTCTTGACCACCACCCAGTCGCCGACCCGGATCGGCCGCTCGGCCAGCAGGATCAGGCCGGAGACGAAGTTCTGCACGATCGACTGCAGGCCGAAGCCGATGCCGACCGACAGCGCGCCGGCGATCAGGGCGATCTTCTGCAGGTCGATGCCGATCGCGCCGAGCACGGCGGCGAGCACGCCGATCAGGCCGGCATAGCCGAACAGCGCCGCGATCGAGTGCTGCAGGCCGGGATCGAGCGCGGTGCGGGGCAGGAAGCTCGTCTGCAGCCAGCGCTGGGCGCCGCGCACCGCCAGCACGCCGATCAGCAGGATCGCGATGGCGCCCAGGATGGTCTGGATCGAGATGGTGACGCCGCCGACCTGCCAGCCGAAGGCCGCTTCGGCGATGCGGCTCAGCACGTCGTCGGCGAACACGCCCCACGGGCCGAGCACGGCCAGGATGACGACGACCAGCAGCGCGACCCGGATGATGCCGGAGAGCAGCGTCGAGATGAGATCGAGGCCGCGATGCGACAGGCCGAGCAGCGCCGCGACGGCGCGGCCGCGCTCGCTGGAGCTCGACAGCACCTGGCCGAACAGCGCGTCGACGAAGGCGTCGAGGATGACCAGCGCACCGGTGAGCGTCAGCACGATCACCAGCCGGCTCGCCACGAAAGCGGCGAGTGCGATGTAGCCCGTGGCCAGCGGAATCAGCATGCCGGCGACGAAGACGGCGAGCACGACCCGGATCCGGATGCCGCCCTGGGCGGAGCCGGGCGGCGCGTCGTCGTCGACGACGCTGCTGCGGGCGGTGCGCCACATGAAATGGAAAGCGATCGCCGCGGTGACGAGCGCCAGCAGGGCGCTGGTCGCGACCGTGAGGGCGATCGGCGCCGTCGTCGTCTTGTGCAGGAGATTGAGGAAGGCGGCGAGGCCGAGCATGCGGGCCGCCCAGGTGAGATGGCGGGTGGCACGCGCCGCCTCGGCGTCCGACCAGGCGAACAGGCGCCGCCCCGGCTCGCCGGGCGCGAACAGCGCCAGCGCGACGGCGCGGCCGGTGCTGGCCGCCAGCACGGCGAGCGCGAGGCCGACCCCGATCGCCTTGATCCAGGCCGGCATCAGGCCGAAATTCTCCAGCACCAGCACGGTGACCAGCACGGCGCCCGGCATCGCCACGGCATGCACGAGGAGCACCATCACGGCCTGGAAGGCGCGGCCGAATTGGGCCGTCATCCGCTCCTGGCTCAGGCGTTGGCGCAGCCAGCGGAACAGCAGGACGGCGGCGAGCGCGAAGCCGGCGAGCGTCAGCAGCGCGCCGATCACGTTGCCGCGGCCGGCCGCGTTGGCGGCGTACAGCCACCAGGCGCGGACGAGCTGGACGACGCGCCCGGTCTCGGACGGGATGCCGTCCGAGAGGTCCGACCAGAAGGTGCGGTTGAACAGGCCGGGACCGCGGGCGAGCAGCTCCTTGGTGAACAGGCCGCGGCGCAGATCCGTCACCTTGGTGGAGGCGTCGTCGGCGCGCTGGATCAGCAGGCGGGCCTGCTTGAGCCCGGCGTCGACCTCGCCCTGGCGCTTCTCCAGCTTCTCGCGCTCGGCGGCGAGCCCGGCGTCCTCCTTGGGCTCGTCGTCCTCGGGCGCGTCGCCGAGCTGCTTGAGCTGGGCCGTGACCTGGTTGAGCTCGTCCTCGAGCGCCTGCGCGGTCTCGCGCAGGTCGGAGCGCATCGGCGTCAGCCGCCGGCGCATCTCGGCGAGCGTGTCCTCGAAATGGCTCTCGGCGGCCAGCGCCTTCTCGATCTCGTCGAGCGCGGCCCGGTTCGACTCCAGGCTGGCGGCGGCCGGCGTGTCGGGCTTCGATTCGGGCTTGGCGGCCGGCGATTGCGCCGGCGTGGTCGCTGCCGTGCCGGCCGGCTTCTTGGCCGCGGCGGGTGGCGTGCGGGGCGGCTGCTGTTGCTGCGGCTGGGCCTGCTGCTGCGCCGGCGCCGTCTGGGCGGCCGCGTCGGGCGCGGCCGCGAGCGCGCCGATCAGCACGGCGGTCAGCATTATGACCGCCGCCATCGCCCGGCCGCCGCCGAAAACCCGGCGCCACGGCCGTTCCGTCGATCGCATTCCCCGCCCCCGTTCGTCCCGTTGGTTCAGCGACGCCGCGCCCGTGCCCCGATCCGCACCGGCACCGGCTCCGCCGTGTCCGTCACCGGCGCCACCGCCGCGCGCCCGGTGTCGTCGTCGTCGTCGCCGAGCCGCATGATCGCCGCGCCCATCACCCAGCTCCCCAGCGTGATGGCGAAGCCGAACAGCAGGAGCCCGACCGCCACCACGGGCGACTGGTCGCCGAGGATCAGCGAGCGCAGCCGGTGCGTGTCGAGCGCCAGCAGGCCGGCGACCGCGATCACGGCCACGGCGAGGCCGATGGCCAGATTGATCGCCAAGAGCCTGAACAGCGGCTGGCGCAGCAACGGCTGCCGCAGCAGCGCCTGAAGCCGCGTCTCGCGACGGGCGGAATGGTCGGTCCTGACGGGGTCGGCCATGGGGGTCCTCCACCGGTGGCCCGCGTCGGCGGGTTCCGCACCTTTATGGCTCAACCCGGAAAGGCGTGTCGAGCCGCCCGTCCCGGTGGACCGGATTCGCGGCGGAAGCATGGAGAGAGGCATCGACAGGGGCACGGCGAGGGCGATGGCGCCGACGGGCTAGTCGCCCGTCCTGTGCCGATGTTACGCTGCCGCCGGCTCCGAGCCCGCACGAGAGGTCGACCGACCCCGCCGGAGCGACCCAAGGAGACAGAGACATGACGTTCCGCTTCGCCGCGGCGTTGGCGTTCGCCGCCGCGCTCGCCCTCGCGGCCGCCCCGGCACCGGTGGCGGCCCAGACCGCCGCTCCGCCCCAGGACTACCCGACCCGCACCATCAAGCTCGTTGTGCCGTTCGCGGCCGGCAGCGCCACCGACACGCTTGCCCGCGTGCTCGGCCAGGAGATCGGAACCGCCCAGGGCTGGTCCGTGATGGTGGAGAACATCGCCGGGGCGAGCGGGATTCTCGCCGCCCAGAACGTCGCCCGCGCCCCGGCCGACGGCTACACGGTGCTGATCACCACCAACACGACCCACGCGGCCAACCAGAACCTGTTCAAGAAGCTGCCCTACGATCCGGTCGCCGACTTCGAGCCGGTGACCAAGCTCGGCACCGTGCCGCTGGCGCTCGCCCTGCACCCGTCGGTGCCGGCCGGCTCGGTCGCCGAGCTGGTCGCCTGGACCAAGGCCAATCCGGGCAAGCTTTCGTTCGGCAGCGGCTCGACCTCGGCCCGCATGGCCGGCGAGATGATGAAGTCACTCGGCGGCTTCGACATGCTGCACGTGCCCTACAAGTCGAACCCGCTCGCCATGACGGATCTGCTCGGCGGCCAGATCTCGCTGATGTTCGCCGACATCACCACGACGCTGCCGCAGATCCAGGCCGGCAAGGTGAAGGGCCTCGCGGTGTCGAGCGCGCAGCGCTCGCGCTTCGCCCCCGACCTGCCGACCATGGCCGAGGCCGGCATGGCGGGCTACGACCTCGTCGCCTGGTTCGGCGCCTTCGTGCCGGCCAAGACGCCGCCCGCCGTCGTCGCCGCGCTGAACCGGGCGCTTGGGGCGGCGCTCGCCGGCAAGGCGGCCCAGGAGGCGCTGTTCAAGGCCGGCATCGAGCCGGAGTCGGGCACGCCCGAGGCGCTCGCCGGTCTGGTCGCCAGCGAGACGGCGAAGTGGGCCGGCTTGGTCAAGGCGGCGGGCATCCAGCCGGAGTGAGCTTTTTCACGCGCGAAGAATCCGGCCGCGTGCCCGGCTGCCGAAAGCAGTGCCGTCACGAGCGCCGGATTCCGCGTGCCCCGGACAAGGTGTGTCAGGCCGGAGGCCTGACGCTCCGCAGCGCCGGGGCCCAGGAGCGGCACGGGATGCGCGTCGTCGGATCGCTCCTGGGTCCCGGTTCGCGGCGCAACGCGCCGCGCCCGGGACACGAGGCTGTGTCCGGGACTGCGCTTCAGAGCGTGTCGGGTGCGTTCGTAAGTCCGGGGACCGGCAGGCGCGGCGATTGCCCGCCGCCGGTCAGTTGCCGCCGGCCGTGAAGACGGCGCGCAGCTCGCGGTCGGGGCCGAGGTCCTCGATGCTCTCGATGGCGAGCAGCTCGGCGAGGCGGGTGCGGGCCCGGTTGACGCGGCTCTTGATGGTGCCGACCGCGCAGCCGCAGATCTCGGCCGCCTCCTCGTAGGAGAAGCCGGACGCGCCGACCAGCACCAGGGCTTCGCGCTGGTCCGGCGGCAGCTTGCCGAGGGCCTCGCGAAACTCCTCGAACTCGACCTTGCTGGACTGCTCGGGCTGGGTCTTCATCGAATCCGCGTAAGTGCCGTCCGAATCCGGCACCTCGCGGCGCCGCTTCCGGTACTCGGAGCGGAACAGGTTGCGCAGGATGGTGAACAGCCACGCCGACATGTTGGTGCCGGGCTCGAACGAGTCGAGATTGGCCCAGGCGCGCAGCAGCGTCTCCTGAACGAGATCGTCGGCGCGGTCGACATTGGCCGAAAGCGAGATCGCGAAGGCGCGCAGGCTCGGCACCGCCGCCAGCATCGCCTCGCGCACCGACGCGTCGTCACGCGACGTCACGGCCGTGGAGTCGCGGCTCATTCGCCGGAGTCCTTGTCGACCACCTTCGCGTGCGTGCCCTGCATGTCCAGGTTGCGCAGCAGCTCCGCGAAGCGGTCCGGCACGCCCTGATCGACGATGTCGTCGTACACGGCACGGAGCTGTTGACCGATCTTGGTCTGGATCTCGCGATTCAAGGTCGGGTCCAGCCTGGCGGAGGACGACCGCACCTGTACGTTTCCTTCCGGCCGCAATGACTTTCTCTCTTTCATCACTTCCTCACACCGGCATCTCCCGGACCTCGAGGTGAACTGACACCCGGGCCGACGCCGGACCCCGCGACTTTGAACCAACTCCGGAAACCTGCCATAGTTCCAGGCTACGGAACCTTTATATCGGCGAGGCGTTCATTCTGGCATCTCGTCGTGCCGGCCGTCCACACGGGGGAGGGCCGGACCCCCCTGATCCTCGATTTCGGGAGTTCGAACTTTGTCGTCGGCGCAATTGGTTGCTCATCATCTTCCGTATCTGCGCCGGTATGCGCGCGCGCTCACCGGCAGCCAGGCCTCGGGAGACGCCTATGTCGCCGCCACGTTGGAGGCCCTGATCCGGGAGCCGTCGATCCTCGGAGACACCGACGCGCCCAAGGTCGCGTTGTTCCGCTGCTTCACCGCGATTTGGAACTCGCTGCCGGTCAACGGCACCTCGGATCTCGCCGATCTCGGCAGCCCGGCCGAGCGCCGCCTCGGCCAGCTCACGCCGAAGGCGCGCCAGGCCTTCCTGCTCGTCTCGCTGGAGGGCTTCTCGGAGGAGGACGCCGCCGCGATCCTCGACACCGACCTCGCCAAGGTTCGTGGCCTGGTCGAGGAGGCCGGCCGCGAGCTCGCCGCCGAGATCGCCACCGACGTCCTCATCATCGAGGACGAGACCTTCATCGCCCTCGACCTCGAGGGGCTGGTCGAGAGCCTCGGCCACCACGTCGTCGGCATCGCCCGCACCCACAGCGAGGCCGTGCAGATCGCCCAGAAGAAGCGTCCCGGGCTGATCCTCGCCGACATCCAGCTCGCCGACGGCTCGTCCGGTCTCGACGCCGTCAACGAGCTCCTCGACACCTTCGAGGTGCCGGTGATCTTCATCACGGCCTATCCGGAGCGCTTCCTCACCGGCCAGCGGCCGGAGCCGGCCTTCCTGATCGCCAAGCCGTTCCAGCCCGCGACCGTCTCGGCCGTGGTCAGCCAGGCGCTGTTCTTCGAGCGCAACGCCACGCGCCGCGAGCGCCGCATCCCGGCGTGACCGCGCGGCACGGCGTCGAATTGGGGGCGGCCCGTCGGGCCGCCCTTTTTTGCGGCCGCATCGCTGCTCGACATGATGGCTCGCCGGAGACGGACAGTCGGCTGTCTGACGAACGTCGTCGCGGATCCCGAACAGGTGAGCGGAAGATACCGCCGCGATGCTTGCGCCTAGCCGGTCGGCCGTGCTCGGCTGCGCGCTGGTCCCGGTGTCGCTGGGCCGGTGCGGTGAGCGTCATCGGCGCTCGGTCGCATGAACCCGGCGGAGCGCCGTAATCACGAAGAGGGCCGCACCCGACGCGCTCCCGTTCATTAGACACAGACGTCCCGACATCCCCGCAATGAGCCTAGCCCCCACGTCCCTCTTTTTGCTCGGTTCGGCGCGGCATGCCGTTCGACCGGCCCGCGACACCCGACACCGGCTCGGCGGGGCGGCCCGCGCCGAACAGAGAAAAGGCGTGGTTGACGGAGTCAACCACGCCTTAAATGGCCGGCCGAGCACGGGGGGGGAGGGGGAATGGCGGCCGGTCACACGTACAACCGGCCGTCCGACGATTGGTTCCGGGGTCCCGCTAATTTTTTTCGAACTCTTTTTCGATCCCGCCCGGCGCGCCCGCCGCGAGGTCGCCGCACCGCCCTCTGTCGTGTCAGAAACCAACGGCGGCGCCTCGGCGTTCCGCTCCCGCAAGCCACGCCGGGTACGCACCTTCATCCCGCACGGGCCGTTCTCCCGGAGGGCCGGCGGCCACCCGGGGCTTGCCCGATATCAAGGACCGGCGGCGGCGCAGGGGCAGGATCGCATCGGCCCGAAGCGGCGCATGGAGTGCAGGACATGAGCGGGATCGTCGATCGGCTCGGCGCCGGGCCGGAGGGGCTGTCGACGGTCGCGGCCGACGGAAGCCCGGTGCTGAGCGCCCTGCAGCTCGCGTCCGAGGCGTTCATCGCGTTCAGCTTTCTCGGGATTCTGTTCGGACTCGTGTGGATCCTGCGGCGCCGCCCGGACCTCGCGCACGAGTATCGGGCGCTGATCTGGGCCGGCAGCCTGTTCCTGCTCGCCTCCGCCGTGGCGCACATCCTGGCGGCCGTCGCCGCCGTGACGCCGCTCGACTGGCCGGCCGGCGTCGCCGGGGCCGTGGTCGCTGTGCTGGCCTCGGCGACCGTCGTGCTGCTGCTGCCGCTGCTGCCGCAGATCGCCCGCGCGCCGTCCACGGCCCAGCTCGCCCAGGCCAACGACAGCCTGCGCCGCGAGGTCGCCGGCCACGAGGTGACGCTGCGCGAGCTGGAGACCGTGCAGCGCGAGCTGGAGACCCGGGTCGAGGACCGCACCCGCGAGCTGTCCACCGTGAAGGCGCGGCTGGAGACGGCGCTGCGCGGCGCCTATGTGCACGCGTTCTCGCAGGACAGCGGCCTGCGCTACACCTGGGTCTACGACCCGGCCGGTCGCGGCGCCGACGACATGATCGGCCGCAGCGACGAGGAGATTTTCCCGACGGGCGAGCGCGAGGCGCTGGTCGCCGTGAAGCGGCGGGTGCTCGACACCGGCACGGCCGAGACCTGCGAGCTCACCGCGGTGACGCCGCACGAGCGCGCCCTCTACGCTCTCCATCTGGAGCCGACGGTCGGGCGCGACGGTCGCATCGACGGCCTGACCGGGGCGGCGATCGACATCTCGCGGCTGCGCTCGCTGGAGAGCGAGCAGCGCCGCCTCGCCGACGAGCTGCGCACCGCGCTGCAGCGCTACGAGATCGCGCTGCGCGGCTCGCACATGACGCTGTTCACTCAGGACCGCGAGCTGCGCTTCACCTCGATCTCCAACCCCTTGTTCGGCCGCGACGTCTCCGAGATCGTCGGGCGCACCGACGAGGAGATCCTCCCGCCCGAGAGCCTCGCCCAGTTCGGCGCGCTGGCCCGCAACGCGCTGGCCACCGGCAAGGCCCAGGGCGGCGAGGTCAGCGTCAAGGCCGGCCAGGACACCCGCTGGTACGAGCTGCATGTCGAGCCGCTGCCCGACGCCGACGGCGCCATCACCGGGGTCGCCTGCGCGCTGTTCGACATCACCGAGCGCAAGACCGGCGAGAGCCATCTGCGCCTGCTGATGCGCGAGCTGACCCACCGGTCGAAGAACCTGCTCGCCGTCATCCAGGCGATGGCCCGCCAGACCGCCCGCCACTCGGCCGGCAATGTCGAGACCTTCCTGGAGGCCTTCGGGGCGCGCCTGCAGGCGCTCGCCACCTCGCACGACCTCCTCGTCCAGGAGGGCTGGTACGGCGCCTCGCTCGGCGACCTCACCCGCCGGCAGCTGTCGAAGTATCTCGACGGCGCCGCCGCCCGGGTCTCGGTTCAGGGGCCGGCCATCCACCTCAAGCCCGCTGCCGCCCAGAGCTACGGCCTCGCCCTGCACGAGCTCGCCAGCAATGCCGAGCGTTACGGGGCGCTCTCGGTGCCGGCCGGCCGGGTCGACGTCGCATGGCAGATCAAGCCGGCCACCGCCGACGCCGAGGAGGCGGTCGAGATCCTGTGGGCCGAGAGCGGCGGGCCGGACGTGACGGCGCCGGCGAGCCGCGGCTTCGGCACCCTGGTGGTCGAGAAGAATCTCGCCCGGGCGCTCGACGCCGAGGTGGAGCTCGCCTTCGACCCCGGCGGTGTGCGCTGCCGCATGGTGATCCCGGCGTCGCATCTGCTGGCGGCGCGCTGACGGCCTGCGGCATCGCCGGTTCGGATCAGCCCGGCGGCCGGCCGGCGCCGCAGGCGGCGCCGTTCGAGGCCGGCCCGACCTGATCACGAATCGTCGGCTTGAACCTCACGCGCCCGTGAAGGAACCAAGAGGTTAAGAAGCCGTTATCACGTCGGACCGTTCACGGGGGCGGTCTGTCGCACGGGGCGATCTCGGCATAATGGGGCAAACCCATGTGCAAGACCAAGATTCTCTCTGCTTTGGGTGTTTCCGCCATCGTCGCCTGGGCCGCTCTGGCCGTCGGCGGCGAGCCGGTGTTCGGTGGCAGCAGCGCCGAGGCGCAGGCCCGGACCGCCGCGCTGGCAGCCCCGATCGATCGCACACGGAAAAGTGATCGGCTGCCGACGGTCGCGACGACGCGCCAGGAGCCGAAGATCATCGCCACGGTCGAGGTGGTGGGCGTGCGCGATGCCGCCATCGTCTACCGCGATCGCGACGGGCGCGTCCTCTACAAGAGCGACCCGCTGACCAACGCCACCGTGGTGACCAAGGGCGTCGTGCTGCCGGAGGTGACGGTGCGCGAGACCCAGCAGAGCCCGGTGCGCCCGGTGGCGACTGACGCCATCCCGCCGCGCCCGGCGCCCGGCCCGGCCGCCTCCTCGCGCGATCCGGCGAAGCCCGCCGCCGCGCCGACCGGCCGCCCGCGCATCCCGGAAGGCTGTGATCCGGCCGCCAGCCCGATCGCCGCGCCGCAGCTCGCCCACATCCTCAGCAAGTGCCTGGTCGAGGCGCCGAGCCAGACCAACATCAAGCTCGCCGCGCTGATGTGAGAATCTTTCCGCGCGACGGCGCGCGGCAGAGAGACGACACCTGATCAGAACGGCCGGGCCCACGCCCGGCCGTTCTTGTTTGATGCGTGGGTGCGGGTGAGAATGTCAGGATGGCACTGAAGATCAGCTCGGTGCGGCCCCGCTCCCTCTCCCCAGCGGGGAGAGGGCTGGGGTGAGCGACTGTCTTGGCTGTCAAGCGTTTTGCCATGGTCGATTGTCCCTGAGCATGGCGTTGAGGATTGTCAGTAGCTTCCGAGCGACGGCGATCAAGGCGACCATCTTCGGCTTGCCGGCAC
>NZ_NHSK01000154.1 GCF_016653355.1 Rhodoplanes elegans
GCGCATCAGAGCTTGATCACCGACGTCCTTCAGATCCCGCCTCCACCTGTGCGCGTTCATCACTTCCGGCCGCTCTTCAGAGCAAAGAATATTTGCGCCCTGCTCGTTGACAATGGACATCAGAGCGGTCGTCCGATCCCACATTGTGACCAGCGGTCTGACCTGCAACATGGGAGCTGTTTTGCACAGAGCGGGTCACATCGATGGTCGAGGCTGTAGTCGGAGCTGCGGAGGTACATGGGCAGGACCGTCGCCGTCGCTGGAGCGGCGAGGTTAAGGCTCGGATCGTGGCGGAATCGTTTGCTCCGGGCGCGGTCGTGTCGGATGTGGCGCGCCGCCATGGTCTCTCCCGTCGAGGGCTCCGATTACGCTGCCGTGAGCGGTTTCAAGCACGGATCGAACGTCGGCGTAGAGGTGTGCACCCCACTCCGATCGGAAGCCGTTGGTGACTTTTCGGAAGACGGCGCAGGGACGCGCAACGCGCGCTCGGAGGACATGACGGTAGGTCCGCAGGGTGACGTCCGCACTGGTCAAGAGACGGACGATCTGTCCAGCTTTCGCTGGCAGCCCGCGATCCGCCATCGCTCAGCTCGCTCGCGGAACTAACGGAGGCTGGCCCCCGCGCCAAACCGCGCCGCGTCGGACCGCAGCAATCGATCGAAATAGGCGATCGTTAGTGCAAGCCCCTCTTTAAGCTGAATCGTGGGACTCCAGTCGAGCAATTCGTTAGCCAATTGGATATCCGGCCTCCGCTGTTTCGGGTCGTCGGTGGGCAGCGGCCGCGATATGATCTTCGACTTCGATCCGGTCATTTCGATAACGAGATCGGCTAGCTGGCGCATCGAAAATTCGTTCGGGTTGCCTAGGTTGAGCGGACCAAGAATGTTGTCCGGAGTGTGCATCATGCGCACTAAGCCCTCGATCAAGTCGTCGACAAAGCAAAAGGAGCGGGTCTGCTGCCCGTCGCCGAACATGGTGATGTCGTCGTTCTTCAACGCCTGGACGATAAAGGTCGAAACAACTCGACCATCCTGCGGGTGCATTCGCGGACCGTAAGTGTTAAAAATGCGTACTACCTTTGTGCGAACACGGTGTTGACGCGAGTAGTCGAAAAAAAGCGTTTCGGCGCAACGTTTGCCTTCATCATAGCATGCGCGCGGCCCGGTTATGCTGACATTGCCTCGGTAGTCCTCTGGCTGCGGATGTACGGTCGGGTCTCCATATACCTCGGAGGTCGATGATTGCAAGATTTTTGCCTTCAGGCGGTTGGCGAGATCAAGCATGTTGATCGCACCAAGAACGCTCGTCTTCGTGGTCTGCACTGGGTCGAATTGGTAATGGATCGGCGACGCGGGACACGCGAGATTGTATATCTCATCGACTTCAATAGAAAGCGGAATGGTAACATCATGACGTAGCAATTCGAAGCGCTTGTTGTCGAGGAGTTTCTCAACATTTTGGCGTGCTCCTGTAAAGAAATTATCGACGCACAAGACTTCGTGGCCCATCTCGATCAAACGTTCACAAAGATGAGATCCGATAAACCCGGCCCCTCCGGTTACCAGGATTCTCTTCATACTCATGTACATTTGGCTAGTCCTTTGGAAGTAAGATTGCCGCGAGGGTCCCCAACCAATAAACAATCGCTAGCGACTCTGAAAGCGAGCGGGTTGCGCGTCTACGCTCACCTCAAGTCGCCAAAGTCGCCGACCTTCGACGCTCACGCTTTACCAAACCCATAATCGGCTTATCTAACCCGGAAGACGCGTACTCGCCGAGGGTGAGCGCGATTTTAATGTAACCCACTGGCGTGATCAGATCCCTTTTTGGCAAGCGATGAAGCAAAACGCAATCAACGGGTTACTTGAGTATAGACAGTAAAACGCCTCGCCAATGACACAGGAATTCCGGCTGCTGCCGAGAGTTATCGGATCGATCGATGAATCGACCGTCGCCAATTTGTGCAACGTCGCGCGATTCAGCGAGTTTGAATTCCTGGAGGACCTCCCGAGCTGTCAGGGAGATCGCCGTGGAGCTATTCATCACGTGGTTCGCGCAAGTTCCGGACCCGCGGGCCAGCGACGCACGGCACGAACTCGTCGAGATCCTGTTCATGGCCTTCGTGGCCGTGCTGTGTGGCGCGAAGAGCTGCGTCGAGATGGCCGATTTCGGCCGGGCAAATTCGACCCACTTCGAAAAGGTGCTCGGCCTCGCCCACGGCATCCCGTGGCACGACACGTTCTCGACCGTGTTTCGGATGCTGTGCCCGAAGGCATCGAGGCGGCGTTCCGCGCCTTCATGGTGACGTTCGGGGCCTCTCTGGCGAAGCCTCCGGGTGCGCCCGAGGTCGTCGCGACAGACGGCAAAGCCCTGCGGCGGGTCTACAAGGCCCGCAAGGCGCATGCCCCGAAGTTAATGGTTTCGGCGTTCGCGGCCGAGATGAGAATGACGCTGTAGTGCAGGCCGCAAAGGACGACAACGAGGTCGCCCCTGCCCTGGAGCTGCTCGGCCTGGTGGACTTCGCCGGCAAGATCGTCACGGCCGGTGCACTGCACTGCCATCGTCGCATGGCCGACGGCGTGGTCGCCCGCGGCGGCGATTACTGGCTCGCCCTGAAGGGGAACCAGGAGTCGCTCCGCAGCGATGCCGACGCGTGCTTCCTGACGACGAAGAAGACCCATCCCACCGCCGAGACGACCGCGCGAGGGCACGCTCCCACCGAGACCCGGCGCGCCGCCGGTGTCGGCGCCGGCGATCTCGGCGACTACCACGGGTTTCGAGGCTTGAAGGCCTTCGGCCGCATCGAACGCATCCGCCGCCTCGCCGGCAAGACTGCGCGCGAGGTCCGGCGTTTCGCATTGTCCCGTGCCGTCTCACCGGCGGAGCTGCTGCGCGTCATGCGAGCGCATTGGCCGATCGAGAACGCGCTCCAATGGGAGCTCGACGTGGTCGTCGCGGAGTATGCAGCTCGAAACCGTCGCGATCACGCTCCGAAAAATCTCGCCGTGCTCCGACGTCTCGCGCTCAACGTGGCCCGCGCGGATCAGACCAAGGGCCCCCTCGCCGGAAAGGTCAGGCAGGCCGGTTGGAACGACGATTTCCTCCTTAAGCGTCTCCTCCAAACGCGATAGCCCTGCGAAAACATCTCGCCCCCGCGATCGAGCCGTCATGAGCATAGATAGTGAAGCGCGTGATGATGACGGCGAAGGGTCGCCAACTGTATTACACGCATAGCGGATTAAAGAAAATCGAATTCACGGTTCGATTCAGTAACGATAGATATGGGGGCTCGCGCATCTTTTGCCACGACCTTTTCCGCCAAAGCACGGTAGGCAGAGTGAATACGCTCGAAAGTGAATTTCTCTCTATGACGGCAACGGCTACTCTCGATTAACTTGGCTCTCAGCTGCGGATTCTCATAGATTATTCGCATGGACGCGGCACACTCATTCTCATCACGAAAATAAAGATGATCTTCGCCCGCCGTCCATCGATTAAAGCAGTTGTCATGAGCGATTACGGCGCATCCCGCCCCCAAAGATTCCACCAGTGACGGGTTTGTACCGCCCACCTGATGGCCGTGCACATAGGCTAAGCTGTGGTGACGAAGCGCTGCGACAACTTCCCGCTTATAGATCGCCCCGAGAAAACGAATCGAAGGATGCTCACCCGCCGCTTCCAATACCTTCGCGTGATAGGAGCTTGTTTGCGGATTGATATTCCCTAGGATGACCAAGGAGCAATCGAGGCGCGCTGCGATAAAGCTTCTAATTATCTCAATAATAGAGTTTTCGGATTCAATTCGCGCAATCGATATGAAATATCTTTTAGGTTCTAGTCCATATTGCGCCAGAGCGGTGGGTGCGGCGTCGCTGATTTCGTCGGCGCCATAGGGTATTACCACGGACCTTCGGCAACCGCGAGAGGCGAGATGCGTTGCGATCTCCGGGTGGTCGGCAATCGGAATCGAGCAAAAATGGGCACCCATCCATTCATTTAGCCAAAACCAGAGCTTAGCAGCGCGGCCCCACTTGCCGCGTTTCCACTCGATACCGTCCATGTTCATGAGAACCGTTCGTCCAAACACGCGCTCGAGTATGTTAAAGAGAGCAGTGTTGTACCCGAGGACAAGGTCGACACCGGGACGATTCAATACATCAAGCACACATCGCAGGTCGAATTCCATTGTCGCGAGGGCGTTTCGGGAGCGCGTTGATATGTGTACTCGTGTTATTCCATGCCACTCATCAGTTCGACACTTGCTTTTGAGTAAGCCTTCCTCGCCTTGACAATAGACTACGACATTCCAACCAGAATCTTTCATGTATAGGGCAAATCGCTCAATAAAGCTTTCAAAACCTCCGTGTGCAGCTGGAATACCGCGCGTGCCTAGGATATTTATGGAGTTTCCTTTAAGCATACCTGTTACAGCTCCAACTTTGTCACGCGACTGGGTGCAGATCAACACAGGCAGCTTTAATAATAAGTCGCTCCTGTGAGGTTCCTGTTTTTAAGCACTTAGGTATTGCCGGAGTTTGGAACTGCGATTGCAGCGCATCGGCCATGACGATCCGGCCGGCGAGGTCCATCAGACCGAGCAACTCAAGGGCAGCGGAGGCCTTGCCCCCTATCTTCGCGGCCAGCGACAGCGTCATTCGAATCTCGGCCGCAAAACGCTGAAACTAGCATCTTGGGGAATGGGCCTTACCGGCCACGTAGGCACCCGCAGGGCCTTGCCGTCGATGGCGACGACCTCACATCCATCCGGAGGCTTCGCTAGAGATACCCCGAACGCCGCCATGAAGCCGCGGAACGCCATCTCGTACGCCTTCGAGGTTTCAGCAAGGCTGCAGGCGAACCGGCGACGGCCTCTGGGTCCCGCGAAGGGCGGCCTCGTCCGCACCTGCACCCTACAGAACGCCCCATTTCTCACCGCTGAGGGGTGCGATGCAGCCTGATCGGATTCGCTCCCTGGATCCATGTGCAAGTCGGACAAAGAAGCATTTCAACCTCTCTAAAACCGCTTTACATAGAAGATGCCCAATTTAGGTCGGTTAATTGGAAGTCAGCCCGCTTCTGATTACGTACACCGTTCGATAACGCCGCTCATCGGACGTGGCGTGCGGGTGCCGGCCTCGTCACCAATCCGGCCGGCCCGGCGCCCTACCCTGCCCTGACGATCTGCCAGCGCGGCATCATCCGACGCGTCTCCGCTACGCTACCGCACTCCGGGTGAAACGACCCGGAGCCGATATGATACAGTAGCGAACGATAGTGACAAAATAGCAATCATCGTGCCATCCGGCACGCGCAAATAACACACTCAATCGATATCGGGCGCCGGTAATAGAATGACGATGCCGACCGACCGGGTCATCATCGGACCTCCGTCCAGCTGTAACGGAAGGTCTTCAGACCGGGATACACCCCGAGCACCAGGTCCTTGCGCTTGAGCCCGGGCAGGTCGACATCCGTGCAGCGGTCGCTGCCGAAGTAGCAGAACCGCAGCTTCAGCGGCTTCAGGCAGCGATTTTCGACGCTGATCATGTGATCGAAGATGTTGGGGTTGCTCATCCGCGCCTTCGAGGCCGCCTCGACATCGGCACAGGGCTTGCCGAAGGCGTCCTTGCTGACCTGGGCCTTGCCGGCATAGCTGCCGGACTGCAGCGTCAGGCGGCTGCTCGAGGCGGACTGTGCCCGTGCGTCGTTCGGCACAGCCGATGGTCCGATCCCGAGCATGATCAAGGCGGCCCCACCGACCAGCGAGGCGGTGCGCCGTTTCCAGGATCTGCCGCGTCCTTTCTCTCGGAATGACCGCATGATCATCGGCTCCAAGGGCGAGCATCCGCGCGGGGAATGCCGGGCACGACGACGTCAAAACCACGCCCGTAAACGGCACGCGCAAAATTTCGCCGGCTGACCTCGCTCGCCGCAGCGAGCGCCGGCAGAAGCGTGTCGCGCGCCGGCCAGCCGGAGGTCACGAACACGTCCGCCATCGGACCCAAATGCGAGTTCACCAGCCCGACGAACTCGTCGACGACGGCCCCGCGCAGGGGCTCTTCCATTCGCGAGAAGGCTGCGAGGGCGACCGACGTGCGACGCACCGCGATCCATCCCTCGCGCGGCGCCGCCCGATACGAGGCGGCGAGCAGATCGAGGCTCCGCGTGTCGAAGCCGTTGCGAAAGTTCCCGTGCCAGAATCGGACGAGCCACAAGAACCCATCCCCGGGCGCCGCCAGGAGAGCGCGATCCAGCATCGGCCCGAGCGCCTCGAGCCTCTCGTCGATCTCTGTCCGCCGGCCTTCCGCGATGGCCTCCTCGGCCTGTCGCACGGCAACGATCACGGCATTGCGAAGTGCGCTGGCGCGGGTCTGCGGCGTGCGGTTGGCCTCCTCGAGATCCACGGCGATCCGACGCAGGTCATCCGGCTTAAACGCGTCTCCGACGACGATCCGGTCCGCGACCCGATCGAGCCCACGGGTCGTCGGCGCGGCGAGCACGACGCCGGCCCACACGATCGCGCCGAGGCCGACCGCCGCGAGGGCTATCCGCATCGACATGCGCGAAAGGTCGGCTCGCGGGACCATGCCTCTCACTCGTGATGCTCGGCGTAGCCGTAACGGGCATAGTGCTTCTGATAATAATACTTGCCCTGATGATACTCGTAGCGGCTGAGAGCCGAGACGTCGGCCTTGTTGAGGACCACGCCGAGCAACCGGTCGTAGATCGCCCGTGCCCCCGACAGGTGGTGCTCGACGACGTCAATCTTGGTCTTCCCCCATTCCACCACATAGACGTAGGAATCGATGATACCGATCGTCGATCGGACATCGACCACAGGCGCGACCGGGGGAAGGTCCACGACCACGTAGTCGTAGGCGCTGCAGGCGGCATCGATCACCTTCCGCATCGCAGGCGAGGCGAGGATCTCGTTGGTATGCAGAAGCTTCGCGGTCACGCCCGACGGCAGGAAGCTCAGCTTGGTGATTTGGTCGGTGATCACCAGATCGGCGAGCGGCTTGCGTTCGGCGACCGCATCGAGAAGCCCATGTTCCGCAGCAGGCGCCATGGCGCGTGACAGCGACGGGTTCCGCAGGTCCGCATCGATGAGCAGCACCCGTGCCCCTGCATGCGCGATCAGCTGGGCGAAGTTCGACGCCACCGTGGACTTGCCCTCGGCCGGCATGGTCGACGTGACGCCGATCACCTTTGTGGTCTTGATCATCGCATGAAGGTCGACGGCCACCTTGACGCCCCGTATCGCCTCGGCAAAGCGTGAGAAGGGTTGCTCGACCACGTAGGAGAGCTTCGGTCTCGCTTCGGCCTTCACTGCGGAATCGTTTTTGGTGTCGAGACCAACGCCGCCGAGCGATAGCTGCGGCGGGAGAAGCGTCGGCTTTGCTTTCTTGGTGGTGCCGTCCTGGACGAGCGGCACGACGGCGAGGCAGTTCACCTGCAGAACTTGCTCGATCTGACTGCTCGTTCGGAAGACGTTGTCCCCCATCTCGCGCAAATAGGCGACCCCGCCGCCGAGGACCAAGCCGCCCGCGAGCGCCACGGCAAGAATAAGCAAGGTTTTCGGATCGCTCTTGTTCAGCGGACGCGACGCCGGGCTGATCAACCGGGCCTCGGTGATCGGAAACGACTGCTGCTGCACCGACTCCATGTAGCGCTGCAGGAAATTGTCGTACATGGCCCGGTAGGTCTGGGCATTGCTCTCGAGCTCGCGAAGCTGGATCTGGGCTTGGTTCGTGAGCTGGTTCTCGGAGACGACGTTCGCCAGGCTGTTCTTGATGCTCTCTTCGCGGGCCCGTGCGATGTCGTAGTCGCTCTGATACGCCTGCTGAATCCGTTGAAGCTCGGACGTGATGCCTTTGCGGATCTGCTCCATCTGGTTGCGCAGATTGACGGCGGCGAGATGGTTGCGGCCGTACTTCTCCGACCAGTTCGCTTCCCTCGCCGCGAGATCGACATATTGGCCGCGCAGCTTGATGATCGTGTCGTTCTTCAGCGCGTCGGCGACCGACTCGTTCGGGATTTCCTCCCGCAGAATGTCGTTGATGCGATCGAGCCGGGCCTTGGCTTCTGCCACGGACGCGCGTGCCATGATCAGCTGGCTGTTGACCTCGGCGAGCTGCTGCTCGCCGATCAATCGCCCGCCCGTGTCGACGATATTGTTCTTCTCCTTGTAGTCGATGACGGCCTTCTCGGCCGCAGAGGCTTGCGTCCTCAGCTCGCGAATGCGCTCCTGCAGCCAGACGCTCGCCCGCCGCGTCGCCTGATACTTGGCCTCGAGCTGGTCGACGATGTAGGCGTCGACGATCCCATTGGCGATGGTCGCGGCCTTGTCCGGGCTGAGCGAGCGGAACTTGACCTCCATCACATAGGTGAGGCCGACGCGCTTGACCGTCCGCTCCTTCTCGAAACGCCCCAGCGCGGCGCGCATCAGATCGAACTCCGACGGCGGGGCTGCCGCACCTTGAAACAGGTCCGTGATCGTCCCGATCACCGTCCCGACGAGACCGCCACCGGCCCCCACGAACTCCGGGTCCTCGGTCAACCGCTGGTCCTTGATCACCGACAGGCTGATGTTCTCGGATTTCAGGATCTCGACCTGGGTCTCGACCGTGCCGGCGTCGACCGTGATGTCACCCAGCACCGATTGCTGCTGGAAGAGCTGCACCTTGCGGGTGTCGATCACCATCGTGGCCGTCGCCGTGTAGCGCGCTGGCGTGGTGAGCAGATAGGTCAGCCCGAGGACCACGGTCACGGCCAGCACGGTCAGGATGACCGGGAGCTGCCGGCGCGCCCCTTTCAACACCGATATCGCGAGTTCGCGCGGAGACGCCTCCACGGGCTCGACGTCGCGTTCGGTATAACTCTCAACGGGACGCATGATGTTCATTCGAGGTGCCGAGACGGTCAGGCGTCAGATCCGCAGTCGACCACGGGTCCCGGCCAGAGCAATGGACGAAAGCGCGCGGGTCGTATCGGCGGGTCACTGAACGGGGCTGACATTGACGTTCGGCGCCGATAACCCGCTCGCTCCGCCTGCCCTCCCCCCGGTCAAGGTGTTTCCCGTGGTGTTGGCAGCCGGTGTCGTTCCGAGCGCGAATCCCACGGTTCCAACCCCTGTCGTCGGGGTCGTCGTCGTCGGTCCACCGCCGCCAGTGCCGCCTGCACCGCCGCCGCCTCCCCCGCCGCCACCGCCCGCAGCCCCGATCGGCACGTCGGGATTGACGAGCGCATAAGAATCCTTGGCGAGGTCACTCGCCGACGCCGCGATCGCCTGCTGGATCTGGGTCGCGAAGGCCTGGTCGGGCGTCAGGCAAATTCGATACGCCTGTCCGAGGCCCGAACCGATGGCGCGCTGCTGGTCGCGATTGGCACTGCCGAGGAGAGCAACCACGGCCGACAAGGTGTTCGGGTCGCTCGCGACGAGATCGCGCGCTTGAGAGATCAAGCGGGCCCCGCCGTCGGGATGGTCCGTCAGCAACGTCCCGGGATTCGCCAAAAAATTGGCGACGGCGTCGGACGATAGCCCTCGCCCGGAGCCGTAACATGCGGCATGAGCATGTGTCGACAGTGCGACGAACATTATCGCTGCGATCCAACGAACAATCGACCCATTACTCATCGTACGGTCCCTTGCGCATGATCCGGGCGACATTTGATGCAACGTTAGCATAGGCGAAACCATCACGGAACAGGCAGCCGCGGTCGCGCGCCGAACGACGCGACCGGGGCGAACGACATGGCAAGCGCTTCGCGTCATTATGTTATCGCCTCGTTCCGTCGGTCTCGCAGGGTGACCTTCGATCGCTTGAACGATCCGCCGGAACCCGGTCGCGCGCACGCGATCTCGCATTAACCCTACCGGCCGGCTTCGGCTCCGCTGCCCTTACCCTGAGCCCTGTGGCCCCCGTTCGGATCCCGCATGGCCTGCCCGAGACCGATCCCGACGATCCCGAACGCGACGATCGCGTATCCGGAAATCTGCAGGGAAAAGTCGATGGTGGAGTGCAGAAGCGCGAGCAAGGCCACGCCGAAGCCGGCGAGCGGGATGATCCTGTCGCGTCGCCGGTGAAGCGCCCCCCACAGGAGGAGCGACAGCGCGCCGAGCCAGGCGAGCCCGACGAGCGACGCGAGCGGAACGCCGACTTCCGAGGCGAGCTCGAGGGGCGTGCTGTGCGCCATCGCCCAGACGCCCCACATCGAGACGTCGGCGCTGCGATAGGCCGGATAGGCCCAGGCGAAGGTCCCGAGCCCGGTCCCGAACCACGGATTGTCGGCGATGATCCGCAGTGTGGACTGCCACGTGGCGATCCGGCCGGCATCCGACAGCCCGTGCACCTCGAACCGGCTGCCGACGCTTCCCCCGAGGAGCTGCAGCACGACGAGAGCCACGGCGGCGCTCGCGGCTACCGCGATAACCTTGGTACTGCGCCCTTCCAGGCGGCGGCGGAAGAAGATGACGAAGGTGACGGCGAGAAGCAGGACCGTGAGCGTCGATCCGGCCCGCGACACGGTCAGGAAGGTCGCGACGAGGCACAGGAACAGCATCGAGAACGGCACCAGGAGGGTGCGCTGATGATCGCGGTCCTCCGTGACCTGGTGGAGCAGCTCCGCCGAGGGGATCGGCCCCGTCGGAAGGCGCTTTCGGACCTCCTCCAGAAGAAAGAGGAACCAGAGGATCGACACCGACCCGAAATACGTCGCGGCCGTGTTCCGATTGATGAACGTCCCGGTGAGGTTCCCGATATAGGCCGTCTTCTCGCGCCCCAGAATTGTATGGGGATCGAAGATCAGCCCATAGAGGCCGTAGATCGCATAGACGACCCCTGCCCAGGCGGCGATCTGCAACAGTCGCCGCGCATCGGCTCGATCGATCCCGACGAGGAGCCCGAGCACGAGAACCAGAATGTTCGCGAGGGGGGCGCCGAGGGCGAAGAACGGCTCGTTGCGGACCACGGAGACCGACGGCTGAACCGGATGGTTCAGCAGCTTTTCGGCCTCGGCCCACACCGGATGAAACGTGGCGATCCAAGGCGTCGGCGAAAGCTGTTCGTGGAGAACGATGGCGTAACCAGCGACGACCGCACCGATGCCGCCAAGCACCAAAGCATGGATGATACGCAAGTTTCGGAGCGGAGCGGCGATCAGTCCGATCCCGAGAAGCCCGCACCAAAACGCGACCACGGCGGGGTCGCGCGACCCATAGGGGAGTGGCGCCCCGGCGATCGCGACCGCGAGAACCCAGAACGCAATACGGTTGGCGATGAGATGAAGTCTGGGAGAGATCATGCCACCAGCTCCCGGACCGGAGCGAGGCTCGCTCCGGTCCGTACCGCTGCGGTGGGTCAGCCTATCGTCCGTGAAGCCGGCTGTTGTAGCGGGCGATATAGATGTCGTTGATCAGGTTCACACCGTTGTCCGCAGTGCCGACCGCCTTGTCGATGAAGTTGAGGAACTTCGTCGTATCGACCTGGATGGCGTTCGCCACGTAGATGATATCGAACGGCCGCATCGCGACCTTGGTGGCGTGGAAGTAGCCGGCCGGATCCTGGAAGCTCACCGTAAAGACGATCGGGATCAGGCCGGAGGTGAACTTCGTGCAATCGACGCCGAGCTTCTCGGCGACCTCGCGCGGCTCGCGACGGTAGAGGAAGATCGAGCCCGGATCGGCCTGCAGATCGAACAGACCTCCCGCCTTGGCGACCGCCTGGGCGAGGTTGATCTTCCAAGCGTCGAAATTGAACTCGCCCTGCTGCCCCGTCGCGCCGAACGCGAGGAACTTCATCGGCTCGCGGTAGACGTAGATCCGGTCACCGGGCTGCACATAGATGTTGTTGGCCGGCATGTAGACGAGGTTGGCGAACGGCACGGTCGCGCGCTTGCCGTCGCGCTCGAGCATCACCCAGGTTTCCCAACCCTGGCCGCTGATGCCGCCGGCGCGCGTCAACGCGTCGGTGATGCGGTCCTGCGCCCCGGTTGCGGGCATCGGATAGCGGGTCGGGGTCCGGACATCCCCGACGACGCTGACCAGCGAGGTCCGCTGCTCGCCGAGCGACACCACGACCTGCGGCTCGATCGCACGATTCTTGATCTTCTCGACGATCTCGGCCTGGACCTGGACATTCGTCCGGCCCGCGGCGCGGATCGTGCCGGCATAAGGAACGCTGATGTTGCCGTCGTTGTCGACAGTCTGGGCCGGCAGGTTGACGAAATTGCCGGGCCGGACACCCGCCTCGATCGGGATGAACAAGCCGCCGGCCGCCGCTTCGAAGATCGTGACGTTGACCACGTCGCCGATCCCGAACTTAATTCCAGTCGGCTGCCGCCGATCCGTGAACACACCGCCGAGCACGTTGGGCTCGTAGGATTCGAGAACCTGAACGGCGCGGGCATCGAGCCGCACGACCGCATAGGGCAGCGTCGGGCTGTGCTCGGTCCGGATTTCCAGGCTGGACGGGCCGGACATGGGGATGAACCCGCATCCGCCGAGACCGACCATGGCCAGGATGCAACCGGCACCCGCTACCAGAGATGATCTCCGCATCGCCCCCCGCCCCAGTAACATCACAGACTCGTTATTTGGCCCCCATGAATTCGATAACCCCGCCCGCAACCCGCCACAACAGCAACCATCCGTACATGCAGGTGCCGAGGCATAGATAGAGGCGCGCTGTTGCACTCGCGCCACACACGAATGATGTCGGAACACAAGTAACGAATGCATTGCGAATGGTCACTGCCGTTATGTTGTATGGATTACGGCGCCCATACGATGAGCAATCTCCGATCACACGGGGCCATCCTCTCGATAGGATCGGCGCTGTCGCGGCGGCCGGCTGCTTCTCTGGATCACGCTCGTGGGCTAATACTTCGAGATCCAGACGATCACTCTGGGCGTGCACCAAAACCCGCGTCAGCTTCCCCGCGATTGCTCACGAGATGCTCGAGTGTTCTTCCTGCTGATGACGATCGTCGTGTCCAATGATTGTTGCTCCGAATTCGCCCGGAGAGAGGCACGATGCTCTTTCTCGTGCGCTCCGGCCTTCGGCCTTCCACCTCCAAATGGCAAACCGCATCGAGCGTTTACCCGTGTGGCCTGCGGGGAAAACTTCCGCCGGCGCCCCCGCAATGGCATATCGCTCGGCGGCGCATCGTAGCGGACCGAGTGGCGATCAGGTGCGGAATATGGACCCCCGTCGAATCGTTATGGCCGCTTTCATTGCGACGTCGGCTTCGGTCGTCGTGGCCTCAGTTCTGATCCTGATCGGCTGGGCTTCGTTCGTGGCGCCCGCGCTCGCCCAGACCGTCGGTCGGGACGATTGCCGATCGCTGCCGGATCCCGTGGCACGGCTCAAATGCTACGACGAGCAGCAACCCGCCCCGCTGCCGCGATCCGATTCCCCCGCGACGCCGTCGGAGCCCGGTCGCGCGCCGGCCCCGGAAAGATCCGCGGCACCGAGTGCCGCGGGTGATGCGGGACGATCCGGGCTGTCATCGCAACCGGGCGGTCAGTCGCGCGGTCCGACGCGGTCCGAGGCGATCGGTGCATGGCGGCTCGTGCGGACGCCCGACCCGACCGGCGGCAAGGATGCGATCTCGATCATGCGCCCGGCCGATCTCACCGGCTCCGACCCGGAGCTCGTCGGCCTCATGCTCCGCTGCGGTTCAGGAGACATCGAGGTGCTCACAGTGGTGATCCCCCCCCTGCCCCCGCGCGCCACCCCGGCCGTGACGATCCGCACGCCGGCCGGCAGCAACACATACGAGGCCCGGGTGACGCCCCCCGGATCGGCCATTCTCCTCTCTGCGAACGCTGCCCGCGACGCCAAGGCGGTCTGGCCTACCGCATCCGCCCTGACGGTCGAGATCGCTGCGTCCGAGACGCAAATGATCAAAGGAGTTATCCCTGTCGACGGGCTCGGCGCGGCCGTAAACGCCCTGACCACGGCCTGTAGCACCCGATAGAAACTCAACTGGTCGGCAGGTTCCCGTTTCCGAACAACCACTCTGCGCTCCGGCCGGATCTCGTCACGTCTCGCCCACCGGAAAGACGTAGAGCCGCGCCGCGTGTTCAGCGAGCTTCGCGGGTTCGGAGCCTCTCTCGCAACCGCGCGATGTCGATCTGGGCGTCCGCTATGGCGCGTTCCAGCAGAGCGTTCTCGCGTTCGAGATCACGCGCTCGACGAGCGTCATCCCGTCGTTCGACCGACGGGCAATCCAGCACGGTCAGATGGCCCTTTCGTCGACCCGGGAGAACCGCGTATGTCTCCTGGTCGTCCTTCCTATGGGTCGCCTCGAACAACGTCGCCCCCGGGTGCCTGAGTATCATATCACTCACAGACGAGACGCTTCACACGAGACGCTTCACGATCCTGTTCGATCAAACGACGCGCAACCTTCAACGCTTTGTACCATAACCCCGAACGAACGTACTCGGCAATCAGCATTAGGTCCGATCTTGCCTGGGGCAACATCGATTCCAGCGACGTGATCTCTTGAAGCAGTTCCCCTGAAGCCGAACTGCCCCCACCGATGTACTCGATTTGTATATCGTAGTAGAGGTGCCCAACTTCGGTCACTGCCTCGTCGAGGCTCATCAAGTCTTTTTCACGCAGAATAATGACATCATCAGAAAAAAATGTGAGCTTGGTCCGCTCTGCACTTGCGAGCACATACCGCCCAAGAATGATCTTCTCTCTCGGCCGAACCTCAAGCGTCAGCGGCATTTCGGCCTCCCGACCGACGAGCTAGCTCCGAACAGCAATCACACTGCATGATTTACATCATGTTTGTTAACGTTACATTTCGCCGTCTATAATGTTACAATCATGCTCTTGCGACGAACGGCGGGGCCGATGCCCCGCCGCCCGTGTTGTCCGTAGACCGAAGAGACTCAGAAGAGTCGCAGCACGGCCTGGTTCGCCTGGTTGGCGAGCGAGAGGGCCGTGGTGGAGAGCTGCTGCCGGGTCTGCAGCGCCAGCATGTTGGCGCCTTCCTCGTTCGAGTCGGCCAGCACCAGGTTGTCGGCACCCGTCTGCAGGGTGTTGATCATGCTCTTGGTGAAGTCCTGACGGGTCTGGACGGTCGTCAGGTTGGAACCGAACTTCGACGCCTGGGTGCGGAGCGACGTCAGGGCATCGTTGATCACCGATATGGTCGCGTCGATCTTCGTGTTGTCCTGGAACGTCGTGCCGTTCTGCTTGTTCAGGCCGAGGTTGGAGGCGTTCAGGGTGACGCCCTTGATGGTCAGCGAGGAGGTGTTCTTCTCGTTGAACGCCACCTTGAGGTCGTCGCCGTTGAGGAGATTGATGCCGTTGTAGGACGCATCCTTGGACAGCGCATCGATCTGGTCGAGGACGTCGTTGTAGTCCTTCTGCAGGCTCGACCGGGTCGTGTTCGGGTCACCATCGTGCTTGGTGCCCGTCTTGGTCTGGGCCGAGGTGCCGAGCTTCGCGAGCGTGTTGGTCGAGCCGCCGATCGTCAGGCTGGTCTGGCTGGTGCCGGACGCCACGCCGATCGAGAACGCCGAGCCGGTGACGCTCGAAGTAACGCCGGACAGGTTGCCGATCGCCTTGGTGAACTCGGCGACGGTGGAGACCTGGTCGGAGCCCTTGCCGAACGTGACCGTCTGGGCCGCGCCGCCGTTGACGGCGACCGTCATGGTGTCGCCGAGGGCACCGCCGCCGGAGATGATCTGATCCATCAGGCTCGTCGAGTTGTAGGAGCCGGACGTCAGGTTGAGGGCGGTGGTGCTTGAGCCGGCGGCGATCGAGAAGTCGACGTCGGCGGTCTTCGCAGCGATCTTGAGCTTGCCAGCCTGGTTGGAGATATCCAGGTTGGAAGCGAGCACCGAGTTGGCCTTCAGCTTGTTGACGACCGCGGTCAGGTTGTCGGTCCCGGCGAGGCCGACCGTCTGCGTCTGCGAGCCGCTCCCGTCGTTGGCATCAACTGTGATGGCGAGGCTGGTGCCGTTGGCGAGGGTCGTGTCGATCTCGCCGAGGGTCAGATCGCTGTTGAACGATTTCGATAGATTGGAACCCATGCCACCGCGAGCGCCCGCATTGTAGTTTGCGACCGCCGAATCGAGGCCCAGCCCCTTGGTGACGCCGACATCGCTGGCATTGAAACCGATCGCATTGCCGGAGGCCGCACCCAGGCTCATCGAGAACGTGGTGCCGGAGATCGAGGCCGTCGCGGCGCCGCGGTTCGAATTCAGCCAAGTCTGCAGTTCGGCGATCGTCGACACTTGGCTGCCAGAGTAGCCGAATGTGACGGTCTTGTCGGTCTGGCCGGTGACGCTCAGCACCAGGCTGGACGAGCCGGCGCTGCCACCGCTGGCGACGATCTGGTCGAGCAGGCTGGTCGACTGGTGATTTCCCCCGGCGAGGCCGAGTTGCGTCATGGTGGCCGCCGTCGAACCGGCCCCGCTGGCGCTGATCGAATAACTGGTGTCAGCGGAGGCAGCCGTGAAGGTGAGCTGATCGCTGGCGTTCCAGGAGGCAGTCAGGCCTTGGCCCGACAGGGTGTGGCCGCTGCCGTCGCTGGCGCTGTTGAACGCGGCCAGAAGGCCTGCCCGCGTGGTGATTGCGGCCGTCACTGAAACGTTGAACGTCGTGGTCGCGCCGTCCTTCGTGACGTTGAGCTGAACCGTACCGGGACCCGCGGTCGTCGCCGCCGCCACGGCCGCGTCATTGGCCAACGCCGCCGACCCGGAATACACGGGAGTGACCGTCTCGGCCAGGTTGCTGAACGAGAGGCTGATCGCCTTGGGAGACAGGTCGCCGCCGGCCGTATGGGTGCCTAACGTCTCGGCGGGCAGCGTGCCGGTGGCGGAGAGCGCGTCATAGGTGGCGGCCGGAGCCGTCGCCGAGCGGGCCTGCTGGGCGATCGACTTCGCGGACTGCACGAGCTTGGTCAGCGAGGTGATGCCGTTGTTGGCCGCGTCGAGCGTCTTCACCGCCTGGCCGATCGAGTCGAGGAGCGAGTTGAGGTCGCCCGCCCGGTCGCTGAGCGACTGCGAGGTGAAGAAGTTCGACGGATTGTCGAGAGCCGAGTTGACCTTCTTGCCGGTGGCGAGACGATTCTGGGTCGTCGCCATCATGTCCGCGGTCGCCTGGAGAGAGAGCAGGTTCTGACGGACGCCGGCCGAAAGCGTGATACCGGAAGACATGTTATCCACCTATCCTGGGTGAAGATATGTTGCGACACGATCACGTATGATCATGTTATCGATCGCACCACACTCAAGAATCATTCGTTAAGCGGCAGGTCGGCCGCGAGCAGAGAACCGCTGAGAAACAGCGCCTTTTGGCGGAGCGACGCGGCTTCACCCCTGTGTTCCAACTCGGCTTTTTTCGTTAGTTTGCAATTTTTTTACTATCAGAAACGATATGAAGTATCGTTTTGTGACGTAAGATTCTCGATCGGTAAATCGGCCCGACGGAGTGATCGCATGACCTCCTCCTGCTCTCGGCCGTTTCCCGTCTGGCTTCCTGCACGCCTGCGCGGATGACCGCGTGACGATTGCTCGGTGCCTCCCGCCACATCGCTTTCGAGATCGGTCCGCGCAGGCTGGTGCCAGAGCCCGTGAACGGGTCGCCTCCTGGGGCATCGCGTTCGAGGCGGCTCGGGGCGGCGTGGGGTGACGAGCGCACCGAGCCTCGGGCGCCAGTTTGGCCGACCACGGGCGACCGCAGACGACCCGCCGGAATCGGGTCGACCGGCGCAGACGCATCTCGACCCACAGGCGCCAGCCGACCCGCACATCAGCGTCATGACGTGTACAGACGCGACTCCGCGGGTCCGGATTACGGGTGCGGCACGGTCGACGAGACGATCCGCATGCCGGTTACTTTGAATCGGGCGATGCCCGCGAGGTGGTAGACCTCAGGCGTCGTCGAGTTCACCGGCATCACCTCGATGAGGCTGATGATCGGCGAGCCGGGCGACGGTGTGACATGGGTCACATCGACGTACCGAACGGCCGGGTAGAGCCGCGGATCGAGCCCGTGATGCGCCTTTTCCCGCTCCAGCCAGATGATGAAGTGCCCGCCGGCCTTCTGGTCGACCGCCTCGTACCGGGTCCGCAAGACCACCGGATAGATTGCCGGGTGAGCCGCAACCGGCGTCGTCGGGTTCGTCGCGTCTCCGCCCGTCGCGGAACCGGATGCAAAGCCCACCACCGTCAGGACGACGATACCGGCCGCCAAGCGACCGACACTGCCCATCGCGCGGGCCTCGCGCGGCGCACGACGTCCGGAGGGCCGGTCGGCGGACGGAGACAGGGCCGCCATTCGGCGCGACGGCGGACGCTCCTGACCGCCCGCCCGAACGACGCCGTATGTCACGGCGGGGACTAGCCGGCACCAAAGTCTTAGACTTGTGCACATTCGGACTGGTCGATCCGGGCACGACCGGGGCTTCTCGTCAGTCGTTTCACTGTCTCGTCCGACCACGCGTGCCACTCCCATCGATTTGGAACCCGCTGCGCGAACCACGCGATCTCGACGTTGCTGTACCGGGATGTTGCCGAGACACCACGCGGCTCTCGTCCGGTAACCATAACGCCTCGACCTCGTTCTTAACTGTTGGTTAATTAGCATCGATATGTTAGCAGTGACGATACCGATATCGATCACATTGCGGATCGCGACACGTGTCGAGCGTCCTTGATACCAACGTCGATGCGAATGGCTCGGCCGCCGGCGACATTCAGCGCCCACGCGGCGGCCTGCCCTACGCCGTCATCGAGCCGCTCATCGCACTTACGGACGCGACCCTGATCGTCGTGTCGAGCCTCCTCGGCGGCATGTCCTATCATCTGGTCGCGAACGGCCAGGTCGGTGACATGGACGCCTATGCCGGCCTCGGTCTCGTCGCCTGCGTCACCTACGCGCTCGCGGGCTATCATTTCGACATCTACCGACTGACGAACCTGCTGCAGCGTCACCGGGATTATGTGCGGGTCTTGACCAGCTGGTCGCTCGCCGTGCTCGCTTTCGTCGTCGTCCTGTTCCTGTTCAAGATCGGCGCCCAGGTCTCCCGCGGTGGGGTCGTCGGCGCCGCCATGGTCGGGGCCGTGGCACTCGTCGCATGGCGGCGACTGGCAAAGCGCAGCCTGCGCCTCGCCCTCGTCCGCGGCACCATCCTCGGCCGACGCGCCCTGCTCGTCGGGACCGCGGACGAGCTCGCCCATCTCGGCACCCGCGATCTCCTCGTCACCTTCGGAGCCGAGGAGGTCGACCGCGTCGCATTGCCGATCCTGGTCAATCGCAGCGTCGTATCGCCCGTCCAGCGAGCCGCCGTCGCACAGGCGATCGAGCGTTCGCGCGCGACCTCGATCGAAGAGGTGCTTTTCGTCCTTCCCTGGACCAACCTGGCGCAGATCGAGTTCGTCTCGGAACGGTTCCGGGTATCGCCGTTGCCGGTCCGGCTCATCCCCGACCGCGCCGTCCGGACGGTCCTGCGTCGGCAAACGCTCGGAACCCGGCAGTGCCTGCTGGTCGATCTTCAGCGCGGGCCGCTGTCGAAGGTCGAGCGCGGCATGAAGCGCCTTCTCGACATCGCCGTCGCGTCATTCGCACTCGTCGTGCTCGCCCCGCTCATGCTGCTCGCGGCGCTCGCCGTGAAGATCGACTCGCCCGGACCCGTCATTTTCCGCCAACGGCGCAACGGCTTCAACGAGCGCGAGTTTCTGATCTTCAAGTTCCGCAGCATGACCGTGCTGGAAAACGGGCCGCTCGTCACCCAGGCGACACGGCACGATCCCCGCGTCACCCGCGTGGGCCGCTTCCTGCGACGCACCAGCATCGATGAATTGCCGCAGCTCTTCAATGTGTTGCGCGGCGACATGTCGATCGTCGGGCCGCGCCCGCATGCGATTGCCCACGACGACGAGTACAGCAAGATCATCGGCAAGTACGCCTACCGGCATCACGTGAAGCCCGGGATCACCGGGTGGGCACAAGTGAACGGATATCGCGGCGAAACCCCGCACGTATCGCTGATGGAAAAACGTGTGTCCCTCGACATCTGGTACATCAACAACTGGACGATCGCGCTCGATCTGCGGATCATGATCAAGACTGCCTTCGAATTGCTTCGCCACCGAAACGCGTACTGATACAAGTCTTCTTCGTCCAAGTCTTCCTCATCCAAGTCTCCGCCCCGTCCTCGTCCTGCTGGCTCGTACCGCGCTGTCGTCAGCCTTGCCAACGCTCCGCTGCGGCGACCCGCCCTTCGTCGTCCACCGGGCGTTCGCGCCGATCGTCGCTGCCCGGCGCGGCTGCCCGTCGTCGCTGCCTGTCGTCGCTTTCCGTCGTCGCTTTTGATCGTCGCCCTCGGGCTTCGCTCCCTGTCGCCGCGGTCCGGAGGCTCCTGGCCTCGGTCCCGCTGTTGCCCGCCCCTCCGTCGACCGGACGTCCACTAGTTCGTAAGACCGTATGTCCGTCTCTGGTGGGTGTGGCTCGTCCTACACTACGTGCCCGAGGGTTCCCGCGCAGCCAGGGCTCGAGGTCGGCGAAGATCGGACGGCTCTTCTCCTGCCGCACGGCGCGGCGCTCCTCTGCGGGGCGGCCGCGGATCTCTGCCTCGACGGCGTAGAGCCGGGCGATGCGGTCGAGCGCTTCGCTCGCGATCGGCGCGGCGCCGGCAGCGGCCATTTCGTAGAAGCGGCGGCGCACGTGGGCCCAGCAGAAGGCGAGGTGCACGCTGCCGCGCCCGGCGAGCACGCGATAGCCGCCGTAGCCGTCGACCTGCAGGATGCCGCTGAACCCGGCGAGGTGGGCGATCGGCCGTTCCGCCTTGCGGTCCGGCGCGTAGACATACGCCACGCCAGGCGGGTCGGTCCCGCCCCAGGGACGGTCGTCCCGCGCATAGGCCCACAACTGGCCGGTCTTGGTGCGGCCGCGGCCGGGATCGAGCACCGGCGCCGTCGTCTCGTCGGCAAACAGTTTTGCGGACGCCTTCAGCTTCCCGAGCAGGCGTTCATGCACGGGCCGCAGCAGGAAGGCGGCGCGGCCGACCCAGTCGGCGAGCGTCGAGCGATCGAGCGCGATGCCTTGCCGAGCGTAGATCTGGGCCTGCCGATAGAGCGGCAGATGATCGGCGTATTTGGCGACGAGAACATGCGCCACCGTCGCTTCGGTCGGCAGCCCGCCTTCGATCAGCCGGGCCGGCGCCTCCGCCTGCACCACGGCGCTCTCGCACGCCCGGCAGGCGTATTTGGGTCGACGCACGACCAGGACGCGGAACTGGGCCGGCACGATGTCGAGCCGCTCGCTGACGTCCTCGCCGATCCGGTGCAGCGCGCCGCGACAGCATGGGCAGGCGCGATCGTCGATGTCGACCACCATCTCGATGCGAGGCAGATGGGAGGGAAGCGATCCGCGGTTGGTGCGCCGCCTGGCGGCCCGGGCCGCGCGCTCGGCCGGGGCCGTCGTGTCGGTCTCGGCCTCGCCACTCGCCGCCACCTGCTCGACGTCCTCGAGACCGAGCAGCAACTGATCTTCCGGCAGCGTCTCGGCCCGCCGACCGAAGCGGTGCCGCTGCAGCTCCTTGATGATCTGCATGAGCCGCTCGGCGCGCGCCCGCTCTGCCACCAGCATCGCCTTCAGCGCGGCAGGGTCGTCCGGGAGCGTGTCCGAAGTAGCCGTCATGGTGCGATTACACCATGCAGCGCAGCGCTTCGCGAGCCTCGCGTGCGACGTGATTCACTCTGTCGCGGTCAGCTCGGCTCGACCGGCACCGGCGTCTCGCGGGCCGCATGAACGCGGCACCAGTCGAGTCCTTCGAGCAGCGCCGAGAGCTGCGCGGCCGACAGCCGGACCACGCCGTCCTGCACGGTCGGCCAGCGGAAGCGGCCGTCCTCCAGCCGCTTCGCGAACAGACAAACGCCGGTCCCGTCCCAGAAGATCAGCTTCACCCGGTCGGCACGTTTGGCCCGGAACACGTAGATGGTCCCGGAGAACGGATCGGCCCGCATCTCCTCGCGCACCAGCGCGGCGAGCCCCTCGGCGCCCTTGCGGAAGTCGACCGGCCGGGTCGCCACCATCACCCGCACTGCGCCCGTCGGGCCGATCACGGCCGCGCCCTCAACGCGCGGATCACCGCCGCCACCGTCCGGGCTTCAGCGCCGGCGCCGATCCGCACGCTCACGCCGTCGATCTCCAGCGCGATCGTGCCGGTGACATCCGCAGCCTTGCGGTCTCTCCGGGGCTTCCGAGGCCGACGCACAGGCTCCGGCGAAGGCGAGGATGCCTCGACGACCGCCGGCACGAACAGCGTCGCCTCGGCCGCCGGCGCCCTTGCCACCGGTCGCCGCGCCAGCCGCCGCCACGTGAACACCTGCTGCGGCATCAGCCCGTGCCGGCGGGCGACCTCCGACACGACGGCGCCGGGCACCAGCGTCTCCTCGACGATCCGGGCCTTGTCGTCCGCCGAGAACCGCCGCCGCCGTCCCATTCCCGAGATCACCTCGATCCGGTGAACCGCCCCCTTGGGCTCGAACATAGGGTCAAGTTTAGACACAAGCCGATCTCCGATTCAGACCTCGATGATCGGTACACTCCGCCCTCTCAAACCCCCGCAGTAGGTGGGACCAAAACGACGCTCTGATGTCCATTGTCAACGAGCAGGGCGCAAATATTCTTTGCTCTGAAGAGCGGCCGGAAGTGATGAACGCGCACAGGTGGAGGCGGGATCTGAAGGACGTCGGTGATCAAGCTCTGATGCGCNAAAGCGGTCGACGGGAATTCCCCTGCCGTGATCCCGCCCCCGCCGGTGCACGTGTGAATGCCGGCGTGGGCGACCGATTAACTGGGCTGTGCCTCCCGACCGACCGCCCACATGAAGCCGACGAGCTTCCACGTCCCGATCGGGCGGGAACGATCAACCGAGCATCTGTTTGTGTTCTGGTAGGTTCTTCGTGTCCCTCCGGTGAGGGCCGTCTTGCGTCCGGCTGGCTGAGCGGCGAGGTCATTAGGACTATTTCTATGGATAGTCCTAATGACGAACACGCGTGTGCAGGTGATCACGTCGATTCAGCGGCGCCGACGGTTGACGCGGGAAGACAAAGAGCGATTGGTCGCGGCCGCGATGGAGCCAGGGGTGGTGGCCTCGGCGGTGGCGCGGGAGGCCGGGATCCACGTGAGCCAGCTGTTCCGGTGGCGGCAGCAGCTTTGTGGTCCGACGGGACCGTCGGCCGGGTTCGCCGAGGCGACGATCCTGCCTGAGCCGAGGGTGGCGGGGGACTCCAGCTCGATTGCGGTGGCGCCGAGCGGGTCGATCGAGGTGGAGTTCCTAGCGGCCCCTCGGTTGCGGGTTTCGGGTGTGGTCGATCCGGCGACACTGACGGCGGTGATCGACGCCTTGGCGAAGGCCGGCCGCCGATGACGCTCCCGATCCCGAATGGCGCGCGGGTTTGGCTGGCGACGGGCCACACCGACATGCGGAAGGGCTTCAACGGTCTGGCGCTGCAGGTCCAGGAGACGCTGCGGCGAGACCCGCACAGCGGTCATCTGTTCGTCTTCCGTAGGCGCAGCGGTGGACTGATCAAGATCCTGTGGCACGACGGCCAGGGCTTCTGCCTGTTCGCGAAGCGGCTCGAACGCGGCCGGTTCCTGTGGCCGTCGCCGGTGGACGGGACCGTGGCGATCTCGGCGGCACAACTCGGCTACCTGTTGTCCGGGATCGACTGGCGCGCGCCCCAGTACACGTGGCGGCCCGACGCGGCGGGGTGACGCGGCGCCTCGTCCCGGGCTCACAAAGGCATCCGGGTGTGATTCTATCAGTGGGAGATGCGCCCCGCTGATTCGCCCTTGCCCGACGACGTCGAGACGCTGAAGCGCCTCGTGCTCGCGCGCGACGCCGAGCTGGCCCGGGCTCGCGCCGAGGTGTCGAGCGCGGAGGCGCTGATCGCCCATCTTCGGCTCGCCATCGAGAAGATGCGGCGCGAGCTCTACGGCCAGCGCAGCGAGCGCAAGGCCCGCCTCCTCGATCAGATGGAGCTTCAGCTCGAGGAGCTCGAGGCGGCCGCGGCCGAGGACGAGCTCGCGGCCGCGACGGCGACCGCCGCGGCGGGCGAGACGCCGGTTCGGCCGCACACCCGCAGGACGCCGTCCCGCAAACCGTTCCCGGCGCATCTGCCGCGCGAGCGGATCGTGGTGCCTGGCCCGACCACCTGCACTTGCTGCGGCTCCGGACGGCTCGCCAAGCTGGGCGAAGATGTCACCGAGACGCTGGAGTCGGTGCCGCGACGCTGGAAGGTCGTGCAGATCGTGCGGGAGAAGTTCACCTGCCGCGATTGCGAGAAGATCAGCCAGGCGCCGGCGCCGTTCCACGTGCTGCCGCGCGGCTTCGCCGGGCCGAGCCTGCTCGCCATGATCGTGTTCGAGAAGTACGGGCAGCACCAGCCGCTGAACCGTCAGGCCGAGCGCTATGCGCGGGAGGGTGTCGATCTGAGCCTGTCGACGCTCGCCGACCTGGTCGGCGGCTGCGCCACGGTGCTGCGCCCGCTCTACGATCTGATCAGAACCCATGTGTTCGCCGGCGACCGCGTGCACGGCGACGACACGCCGGTGCCGGTTCTGGCGAAGGGTAAGACCGACACGGGCCGGGCCTGGGTCTATGTGCGCGACGATCGCCCGTTCGGCGGGCACGATCCGCCGGCCGCCGTGTTCTTTTACTCGCGTGATCGCACCGGCGATCATCCCGAACGCCACCTGCACGGCTATGGCGGGATCCTCCAGGCCGACGCCTATGCGGGATTCAATCGGCTCTACGAGGCGGGACGCAAGCCGACGCCGCTCGTGGAAGCCGCATGTTGGTCACACGCACGCCGCAAGTTCTTCGTGCTGGCCGACGTGACGACCAAGGCTCGGGCGAAGCCATCTGCCGTCGCACCATTGGCCCTCGAAGCCGTGCCGCGCATCGACGCGATCTTTGACGTCGAGCGCGAGATCAACGGTTCGCCGGCGGCCGAGCGCCTCGCCCTGCGTCGTGAGCGAGCCGCTCCTCTCGTCGCCGACCTCGAGATTTGGATGCGGGCCGAGCGGGTCCGCCTGTCGCGCCACTCCGACGTCACCAAGGCGATGGACTACATGCTGAAGCGTTGGGCCGCCTTCACGCGGTTCCTCGACGACGGGCGAATCTGCCTGACGAACAACGCCGCGGAACGCGCCCTGCGTGGCATCGCGCTCGGCCGGAAGTCGTGGCTGTTCGCTGGCTCCGACCGCGGCGGCGAACGCGCCGCGCTGATGTACACCCTGATCCAGACCGCCCGCCTGAACGACGTCGATCCGCAGGCCTGGCTCGCCGACGTCCTCGCCCGCATCAACGATCACGCCATCCGAGATCTGGCCGCGCTGCTTCCCTGGAACTGGACGCCGGCCCCGACGTCGCTCGCCGCCTGACCCACCGTCCCGGACAACGCAAGCAGAAATCCCGCGGCCCCCGCCGGGTGGGTACGGTTCTTCATGCCGCGCCATCCCCGTCCGTGATACCCGAGGTCACGCGAGTCGCACGAGAGGCGATCGGCAACAATCGTACGCCCGTTCGAAATCTGGCGACACATTGTTACATATGTGTTGCACGACAAATGTTGACGTCACAACAGTTGCAGTTCTCGTCGAACTCGGCGTCATCGGATTACGAAATATTTTGCTCGATTCGATCGATCACGCCTATCAATTACTAGTAAATCCGTGATGATTTCTTTTTCATTTGATGTGCTTTGGAATTCGGTGTAAGAAAATACACCATCCGCTATGTGCACAAACGATCCCGGGACGAACGAGATGGTCGGACGCCGACACGGAAATCACGAAATCGCCGAGAAGCTCGCCGAGGCGGGCGAGTTGGCCGCCAGGGGCAAAAATCAACACGAGATCGCAAAGGCCCTCGGCATCAGCGTGATGACGTATCACCGCTGGCGCAAGCAGTACGATACGGAACGGGACGAACCCTCGACCGAGACGGCTCGATCAGTGCGTTCCGACGAGACCGCCACGGCGACCGGCCCGAGCTATTCTCCTTCTTCAGGACCTCGCGAGCGGACCCGGGACGTTCGCGAGCTGGAGCAGGAAAACCTTCGCCTTCGGCGTCTCGTGACCGACCTGCTGCTCGAGAAGATGGCCCTCGAGGACGAGCTCGACAGAGGTCCTCGGGACCGTGCTCGGCAAGTCCGGGCGAGGTGACGAACGAGCTTGCGTTAGCGCTGCATGGCCACCTGCGGGATCGCTCGTCGGGGATCGCATCGGGGAGCAGGTCAGCCTCCGGTAGCAGGTCAGCCCGGGAAGCGGATCAGCCCCGCGAGCAGGATCAGCACCGGACTTCGATCGTTCGAGACGCGCTCTATTCACGGCTGCGGCAGAACCAGCTCGATGACCGCTGTGTGATGCGCGTTGCCCCGCGGCGTTGCGCGCGGTTTCCTTGATTTCTCCTCCTCGTCCGCAGCTGTTAAGCACGCCGAACGTTCCGATTTGATTAACATTTGATTTACCTTTACGGTCCCGTCGGATCATTCACCTTCCGGTACCGACCGCCCTCCCGATGACTGCCCTGACGGAATTGTTTCAGGCCCACGGCCAGAATTCGACCGTTTCGGCAGATCAGGTGGTGATCCGGCGCGGCGCCGATATCGTCCGTTTGTATTATATCGTGAGCGGACAGGTGATGCTTTACACGACCTCGCCCGGGGGTCGGGAAATCGCCTTCGACATCGTCCGGCCCGGCGAGGTGTTCGCCCTGACCGGCCTGTCGTCCCGGCGCGCGGCGCTCTTCGAAGCGATCACCATTACCGAATGCGAGTTTCTGACCCTCGATCGCGAGGTCGCCCGTCGCATGGTGCTCGTCGACCCCGCCATGGCGCTCGAGGCGTTCGATATCCTGATCGACGTGCTCCGCCGTCGGACCAGCCTGGCCGAGAGCCTGGCGACTCGCGGCCTCGAAGCGCGTCTCGCCCATTGGATTCTGCTGCAGTTCCGCTTGGCCGACCGCGAGCCCATCGCTGGAGCGAGCATCTCGGTCGAGTTCAGCCAACGCCTGATCGCGGCGTTCGCCGGGGTGTCCCGCGAAACCGTCAACCGCAAGCTCAAGAACTGGTCGTCTCGCCGCATCGTTCATCTGGCGGGGCGCACCCTCACGCTCCTCGATGCAACTGAGCTCTTTCGCATCGCCGGAGATGTCGGCGAGCCGCCGCGGTGACCAGGGCTAAATCTCGCGCGTTGTGACTTCCGTCACTTTCGCGACGGTCGGTCGATCGCTAGTATTGGTCTGAGAAACCCGAACACAGTTCGTCACCCCCCGGTTACGCTACATTCGTTATTCCGAGGTGAATTCTGTGCGCCGCAACGTTAGATTTATGATAGGCGACAATATAGTCGACTCCACCAGCACGCGGCCGGCGGACGTCTATGATTTGAGAACCGCTCGCGAAATGCGTGGATCGATCGGTCGCAGGGGCGTGAGCCGGGACCGCGTGGCGCGCACTCTCGAGACCGAGAACGTCGCGCTCGCTCGGCTCGTGGACCGGATTCGCGCCGATATCGACGACCTGAGACGGCACCTCGACCGCTGAATCCCGCCCTGACCATCGCAGGGCACCGACCCCCATCGCGCCTACAGTCGGGCGTCGGCGTATGATATCGACGTGACCGGATGCAACGTTCGGGCACGAGCGACATGGTGGATTTCGCCGCACTTCTCGAACGGATGATCGCCGAGGCCGATGATCCGGCGCGCCGCCGGGAGCTCGTCTTCGAGCTCGCACGCGCGACGCTGCGGCGGCAGCTCCAGCAGCACGCCCGCATGCTGGATCCGGCCGATGCCGCAGCCCATATGGGAGCGCTCGAAGCCGCCATCGCGACCTGCGCAGCGATTCCGGGCCGCCCTTCGTCGACCTCGTCGCCCCCCGCGACGACTGTGTCCGCCACCGCCCCCCCGGCCGTCGTCCGATCCGCCGCCGACGCATCGGCCGTCGCCGCATCCGCCAGCACTACATCCGCCAGCACTGCATCCGCTTTTCCACAGACTGACATTCCCGTGCCGGCGGAGAACGGGATCGCTGTGTCTCCGCTGCTGGCGGACGCGTCGCGGGGCTTCGCCACGAGTTCACATGAGGGCAATCGGATTGCGTCGCATGGGGCTGGAGAGGGAGTCCCCGACAGTGTCGATGACGCGTGGTCCAGCGCCCCTCGGGCGACCGGTCGCGACGGCCGCGGTCGGCGGCCGCTCGAACGGGACACCATGCTTGCCTTCTCGGACCAGATCCCGTTGTTCCCATTCGCGGTCGAGCCCATCGCCGCGGTCGCGGGACCAGGCGCCGTGCCGCGACGGTGGCGCAGGTCCGCACGTCGCTGGGGCGAGCTCGCGCTCGCCGCTGTCGTTCCGTTGGTTGTTTATGCCGCCGTGGTTCCGCGTGACGGTGCCGGTCGCTCCGAGGTGGCCGGCGAGGCCGCGGGCCGCCGTTCGCCCTCGGCCGAGACCGCACGTCGTGATGGCGAGCCGGTCGGACCCGAGCGCGCCGCGGCCCGGACCGGTCCGAGCGGCGAGGGAGCAGCCACGGACCCGCACCAGACAGCGTTCGCCGCGCTCCTGCCCTCTCCGCCCCTCCCTACCCTCTACGGCGTCTATGCCGTCCAGGGGACACGTTTCACCGAGCTCGAACAGGTGCAGACGAGCCCAGTCGATCCGCGGGTCCGCACCGTGCTGCAGATCAAGACCGCGACCAAGACCCTGTTGCCCGATCGCGACCTCCGCTTCCTCGTCTTCCGACGCGAGATGATGACGAGTGCGCCCGAGCGCGTCCCCGTCCGCATCGCCGCGCGTCTCGCCAAGGTCATGACATTCGACCCGAGCGGCAAGGTCATCACCGCGCCACCCGGGGAAGAGCGGTGGGTGATCCGCGAGACCGGATTCGAGTTCCGGGTTCGTCCGATGCGTGACAATCCGGAGATGATCTGGGTCCAGCCCGAGGACCCGAGCAGCCCGGTTCCGGCCGGCCGCTACGTGCTGATGATCAACGGCACGCCCTACGACTTCACGGTGGAGGGTCCGGTGACGGAGCCGGCCCACTGCCTGGAAAGCGTCGGGACCAGCCGCGGACCGACGCTCTACGAATGCCAACCGAAGTGAGGCCGGCGTCGCGTTTGGCGTCGAAGTGGG
>NZ_NHSK01000155.1 GCF_016653355.1 Rhodoplanes elegans
GGGTCGGGGGTGGGGGGCCTGCAGCATCTCCGCAAGCGCCGTCGCTCGTGGATCAGACTCGTGCTCTCAGCCGCAATCTTCTTGGCCGCGCTGTCGCCGGCCGCGGCCGAGCCTCCAAAGAAGATCGTCTCGCTCAATCTGTGCACCGATCAGCTCCTGCTCAGCCTTGCCGATCCTGATCAGATCGCCGGCCTGAGTCCTTACGCGCGCGATCCCACATTGTCATGGGCGGCCGCGGAAGCGGCGCGGTTCCCGGTGATGTCGGGCGGGGCCGAGGACGCGATGATGCTCCGGCCCGATCTCGTCGTCGCCGGCCGTTTCGAGCGCCGCGCGACACGCGAGCTGCTGGCGCGCCGCGGCCTGACGGTCGCCGACTTCGACATCGTCCGCTCGATCGACGAGGCGAAGGCGCAGATCGCCCGCATGGGCGCGATCGTCGGCCATCCGGAGCGGGCGGAGGCCCGCATCGCGGCGATCGACGCGGCAGTCGCGCGGCTGCGCGCGGTCGCGACCCGCAAGGGGCTGCGCGTGCTCGCGGTGTCGCGGCGCGGCTGGATACCCGGCGCCGACAGCCTCACGAGCTCGCTCTTGGCTACCGCGGGGCTGATCAATGCGGCGTCCGAGATGGGCATCGCCACCGGCGGGTTCGCGACGCTCGAGCAGATCGTCGCGACCAAGCCCGACCTCGTGCTGGTCGCCTCGGCGCTGACGACGGCGGAGGATCAGGGCCAGGCCTTCCTGCTGCATCCGGCGCTGCAGCGCCTCTATCCGCCGGAGAAGCGCATCGTCATCCCCGAGATGCTGACCGTCTGCGGCGGCCCGATGCTGGCCGAGGGGCTCGACCGCCTCGCCGGCGCGCTGGGGCGCAGCGCCCCCGACCAGGGCTCCCACATCGCGCCCTGATCAGGTCTCGCGGGGGTCGGCGGAGGGCGGCGTCAGCGTCGCCCAGCCCGAGCCGGGAGCCGGCGGGAGCGCCGCCTGCGTGGCCTTGTCGCGCAGCATGTGCGCCTTGGCGATCATGTGAGCCGACACCGGCGCCGTCATGAACAGGAACAGCGCGATCAAGAGCTCGTGGAACGACAGCGCGTCGTGCCGCAGGTCGAACCACAGCATCGAGGCGACCAGCATCGCGCCGATGCCGAGCGTCGTCGCCTTGGTCGGCGCGTGCAGGCGGCGCATCAGGTCGGGCAGCGTCGCGAGGCCGAGCGAGCCGACGAACAGGAACACGGTCCCGATCAGGATCAGGGCGGTGACGACGATCTCGGACGCGGTGATCTGTGACAGGTCCATCATGGGGCTCACTCGATCACGTCGCCGCGCAGAAGGTACTTGCAGAACGCCACGGTGGTGAGAAAGCCGACCATGGCGAACAGCAGCGCCGCCTCGAAATAGATCGCCGTGCCGTACCACACGCCCATCACGACGATCAAGGCGATGGCGTTGATCACCATGGTGTCGAGCGCCAGGATGCGGTCGAGCACGTCGGGACCGACGACGAGACGATACAGGTTGAGCAGCGCCGCGACGGCGATCGCCGCGAGCGCGACCATGCAGGCGATCTCGATCGTTCCGGTCATTCGAAGATCTCCTTCAGGCGACGCTCGTAGCGGGTCTTGATCTGCCGCACCACGGCGTCCGGGTCGGCGGCGTCGAGGCAGTGCACCAGGATGCTGCGGCCGTCGGCGGAGAGGTCCGCCGACACGGTGCCGGGCGTCATCGTGATGGTTCCGGCCAGCATCGTGATCGCCTCGGGCGTCGTCAGATCGAGCGGCACCGTCACGAACACGGAGCGCAGCGAGGCGCCGCGGCGGAACAGGATCAGCCGCGCCACCTCGATGTTGGAGACGACGATGTCCCAGGCGACCACGCCGATGTAGCTCACGATGGTGAGCGGGCGCTTGATCCTCGGCCGCTCCGGCCACCAGCACGCCGTCCAGGCGGGAATCGCGAGGCCGAGCGCCGCGCCCAGCACCAGGTTCCCGACCGAGATGTCGTTGGCGAGCCCGATCCAGACGATCGCGACGACGACGCTGAGGATCGGATGCGGCAGCAGGCGTTCTCGGGTGGAGCGCGTGCTCATGGCGCCACCTCCCCGTCGGTTGCGGTCGCGGCTGCGGTTGCGGCGGTGCGGGCCGGCAGCACGGCCCGACGATAGGCCGCGGTGTCGAAGAGCTGCGCCGTCGTCGCCTCGAGCTCCGCCGTCAGCGGGCCGGCGAACACGGACAGCAGTGCCGTCGCGGCGAGCAGCGCCGCGCAGATCGCGACGGCGAGGCGCGGCGGCGTCGCGGGGCGGTGGTGTGCCGCGGTCCCGGCATCGCCGCCGGGCCGCACCGGAAGCGTCTTCCAGAACACCGTGCTGCCGGCGCGGGCGAAGCCGAGGATCACGACCAGGCTGGTCGCGAGCAGCACGGTCCACACCACCGCCGCGCCGGGCGCCGCGCCGGTCGCGTCGAGGATCAGGAGCTTGCCGAGGAAGCCGGACAGCGGCGGCATGCCGGTGACGGCGATCGCGGCGGCGAAGAACAGGCCGGCGAGGAGCGCGGCCGCGGGCAGCGGCGGCGTCGGAGCGATACGGTCGACGGCGCGCCCGCGCAGCGGGCCGAGGAGGTCGACCAGCAGGAACAGCGCGGCACCCGCGACCGTCGAGTGGACGAGATAATAGAGTCCGGCCGCGACGCCGCCGCGATCGAACAGGCCGAGTGCGACGAGCAGCGAGCCCATCGACCAGACGACCGCGAAGCAGGCGAGCGCCGAGAGCGTGCGGCTCGCCAGCACGCCGGCGGCGCCGATCACCAGCGTCGCCAGCGCGGCCGGCAGCACGAAGGGTGCGGCGAGATCGGCGAGCGCGCCGGCCTCGCCGCCGAACACCAGCACGGAGACGCGCAGGATCGAATAGGCGCCGACCTTGGTCATGATCATGAACAGCGCCGCCACCGGGCCGGGCGCGGCGCCGTAGGCGCCGGGCAGCCACCAGTGCAGCGGCACCAGCGCGGCCTTAAGGGCGAACACCACGAGCAGCAGGAGGCCACCGGTGCGCAGGATCGCGACGTCGCCCGGCGGCACGGTCGCCACCTTGTCGGCGAGATCGGCCATGTTGAGCGTGCCGGTGACAGCGTAGATCAGGCCGACCGCGAACAGGAAGAGGGTCGAGCCGGTGAGATTGATGGCGACGTAGGAAAGCCCGGCCGTGAGACGTCGCGCGCCGCCACCGTGCAGCATCAAGCCGTAGGAGGCGATCAGCATCACCTCGAAGAAGACGAACAGGTTGAACACGTCGCCGGTCAGGAAGGCGCCGTTCAGCCCCATCAGCTGGAACTGCAGGAGCGCGTGGAAGTGCCGTCCGCGCATGTCCCAGCCGCCGAGCGCGTAGAGCGCGACGGCGAGGCCGAGGCCGGCGGTCAGCACCAGCATGGTGGCGGAGAGCCGGTCGAGCACCAGCACGATGCCGAACGGCGCCGGCCAGTGGCCGAGATAATAGGGCGCGACGCCGCCCTCGCGGGCCACGGCGTAGAGGCCGACCGCGATCGCGAGCAGCGCCGCCGCCGCGCCGATGGAGACGACGCGCTGCACGGCCCGGCGGCCGCGGAAGAACAGCACCAGAACGGCGGCGACCAGCGCCGGCAGCACGATCGGCAGCGCGATTGCGGCGGTCGCCGGAGAGGGCAGGGGCGGGGTCATGCCGGCGCTCCCGCGACGCTGTTCCGTGAGGAGGCGCTGCTGCCCCCCACCCCCGA
>NZ_NHSK01000156.1 GCF_016653355.1 Rhodoplanes elegans
GACGGTCGGGTGCAGCACGGCGAGCGCCCAGACGGACCGGCCGAGACCAGGCCTGCCGAGAGCCGCCCGGCCGAGACCCGGCCGGCCGGTGATGCCGCGCCGCGGGCCGAGAGCCGCGCCGAGGCCCGGCCGGAACGCGACGCCAATGTCCGCCGGCTGCCGAGCGATTCGACCACCGAGCACTCGCTCGACCTCGGTGGCCGCACCCTGCGCTTCAAGGCGACGGCCGGCTCGATCCCGCTGTTCGAGGGGGAGGGCGGTCCGCTGCGCGCCGAGGTCGGCTACGTCGCCTTCACGATGGCGCCGCCCGCCGGCACGGCCGCCGCCGCGCGCCCCGTCACCTTCCTGTTCAACGGCGGCCCCGGGGCCGCCTCGGCCTATCTCAACATCGGCGCCGTCGGCCCGTGGCGGCTGCCGCTCGACGGCGCCTCCGTCTCGACTCCGCCCGTGCTGCTGCCCAATGCCGAGACTTGGCTCGACTTCACCGACCTCGTCTTCGTCGACCCGCCGGGCACCGGTTTCAGCCGGATCGTCGGCGGCGAGCCGGCGCGGCGGCAGTTCTGGTCAGTCGACGGCGACGCCGAGGCGCTCGCCGTGGTCCTGCGCAAATGGATCGACCAGACGGGCCGGCGCGCCGCGCCGAAGTTTCTGGTCGGCGAGAGCTACGGCGGCTTCCGGGTGCCGAAGCTCGCCCGCGAGCTCGCCTCCGACCAGGGCATCGGGGTGCGCGGCCTCGTGCTGATCTCGCCCGTGCTCGACTTCGCGACCCTCGCCCAGCGACGTCACCTGCCGACGACCTGGACCTACGCCCTGCCGTCGATGGCGGCGGCGGTCCTGGAGGCGCGCGGCGCCTTCTCGCCGGCCGCGCTCGCCGAGGCCGAGCACTACGCCGCGACCGACTATCTGGCCGATCTCGTCAAGGGCGAGCGCGACCGCGAGGCGGTCGAGCGCCTCTCGGCCCGTGTCGCGGCGCTCACCGGCCTCGACCCGGCGCTGGTGCGCCGGCTCGCCGGCCGCATCGACACCCGCACGTTCCAGCGCGAGCTGTTCCGCGACCGCGGCCTGGTCGGCAGCGCCTACGACGCGACCGTCACGGCCTTCGATCCGACGCCCTCGGCGGCCCGTACCCAGTTTCCGGATCCGGTGCTCGATTCGACCAAGGCGCCGCTGACGGCGGCGATGACCGAGCTCTATCGCGGCCCGCTGAAATGGAGCCACGACCAGCCCTATCGGCTGTTGAACGGCGAGGTGAACGGCCAGTGGAACTGGGGCCGCGGCCGCGCGTCGCCCGAGGTGGTCGACGAGGTGCGCACCATCCTGTCGGCCGATCGCGCCGCCCGCATTCTGGTCGTCCACGGGGCGAGCGATCTCGTCACGCCGTACTTCGCCACCAAGCAGATCCTCGACCAGCTCCCGGTGTATGGCGAGGCCGACCGGCTGGCCCTGAAGGTCTATCGCGGCGGCCACATGTTCTATTCGGATGACGTGTCGCGAAAGGCCTTCCGCCAGGACGCCGAGGCCTTCTTTCGCGCGGCGCTGGGGGTTGCTCGGTAGGGTGGGCAAAGCCGCGCAGCGGCGTGCCCACGCGGTTTCCCGCCGATGGTCAGACAGCGTGGGCACGGCGCGTTCCGCGCCTTTGCCCACCCTACCGCGCTACGCAGTGGCGGCCTTCGTCCCCATCAGGGCCAGATACTCCCAGGCGACCGTGGCGGCGGCGAGCGCGGTGATCTCGGCGACGTCGTAGGCGGGCGCCACCTCGACCACGTCCATGCCGCGGAAGTCGAGATCGCCGAGCCGGCGCAGGACGGCGAGGAGCTGCCAGCTCGCGAGCCCGCCGATCTCCGGCGTCCCGGTGCCGGGCGCAAAGGCGGGATCGAGCACGTCGACGTCGACCGAGAGATAGGTCGGCGCAGCGCCGACCACGGCACGAATCTCCTCCGCTACGGCGGCCGGTCCCATCTCGTGCACGGCCTCGGCCGGAACGATCCGGACACCGCGGGCGAGCGTCCAGTCGTAGACGTCGGTGCCCATCGGCGAGCGGATGCCGATCTGGATGGTCTTCCGCGGGTCGACCAGGCCTTCCTCGATGGCGTGGAAGAACACCGAGCCGTGGGCGTAGCGCTGGCCGAAATTGTCCGGCCAGGTGTCGACATGGGCGTCGAAGTGGACGAGCGCCAGCGGCCCGGTGCGCTTCGCCAGCGCGCGCAGGAGCGGCAGCGTGATGCCGTGCTCGCCGCCGAGCGCGATCAGGTGGCCGACCGCGGCGGCTTGGCGCTCGATCAGATCGAGACTCTTCGCGATGTCGCCGAGCGCGATGGAGAAATCGCCGATGTCGGCGACCGGCATCATCGCCGGCTCGATGCGGTGCACCGGGTGGGCGCCGTCGACCAACATGCGGCTCGCGCGCCGGATCGCCGCCGGTCCGTCGCGGGCGCCGGAGCGGTTCGTGGTGCCGACGTCGAGCGGGATGCCGGCGACGCAGAAGGTCGCGGCGCGATCGTATGCCGCCAGCCCCAGGAAGGTCGCCGGCAGTGCGAAGGTGGCGGGCGAGAGGCTCATGCGGGGCTCCGCTCCCTCACGCCGCGAGCGGCGCGAAGCGGAACACCGCGCAGGCGACCGCGCAGGTCCACTCGCCCGTGTCGGCGCCGGTCGCCGCCGCGGTCATCGACAGCGTGTCGACGATCAGGTCGGTCGTCTCGTAGAGCTTGCGGCGCTCGTCCCAGGCGGCGTTGGGGTCGAACTCGATGCCGAGCGTCGAAGCCAGCATGGTGGCGGCCAGGTCCTCGGCATAGTCGCCGGCCTGGTGCTCGGTCATGCCGTAGCCGTGGTGCTCGGAGATGTATCCGTAGACGGCCGGGTCCTTCGGGCGGGCGAGGCCGATCGAGGCGGCGATTCGGCGGCCCGGCTCGTTGGTCTCGGCCCGCGCCATCACGCAGAAGGTGATCTCGCCGGGGGCGAGCGTCGGCACGCCTTCCTCGCGCGAGATCAGCCGGCAGCGCGGCGGTAGGATCGACGACACCGTGACGAGGTTCTGCTGCTCGATGTCGGCGTCGCGCAGCGCATATTCGAAGGCGGTGAGCGGCTGCCTGTGGATGCCCACCCCGCGGGTGAGAAAAACCTGGGTCGGAACCGGAAACATCGCGCCTCCTTGGGACGGTCCGTCGGTCGGCAGAAAACAATGGACCACAATGGCGACAGTCCGACAACGCGGAGACCCAGCCAGGGGACATCGCGACGACCGCCGCGGAGGCGGACCGCGTGGAAGGTCCGCACCCGGGCCGGGCCATGACACCTTCGGCGTGCGAGCGCCGCTGCGGACCGCCCCTCCGGACGGTCTGCGTGAGCGCGCAAAACGTCCTTCGCGACCGGCGGGCCGCCTGTCGGCCATCGCCGTCAGGATGCGACCGGTTCCGGCTCCAACGCCTGCCAGTAGCGGTCGGGCAGGTGGTCGCCGAGCGCCGGCGCCAGGAGGCGCGACGCCTTACCCTTGAGGTCGGAGCGGATCAGCGGATCGAGCGACAGCGACACCAGCCGGCGCACCCCCTCGCGCAGCGCGCTCTGCAGGCCGGGCACGAGCTGCGGGTCGTCGCAGGGCGGCGGCTTCAGGAGCGTCGCGTCGAAGCGGGTGTGGCGCGGGCAGGTCAGGCAGCAGCCGACATGATGGAAGCCGAGGCCGCTCGGCGGCACGGCCGGAACCAGGTCCTCGCCGTGGACCAGACGGAACGTGCGGGCGCCCAGCACCGCGTCGTAGTCGCGGGCGAAGACCTCGGTGCCGACGCGGGGCATGCCGAACGTGTAGACCTCGGGCAGCAGCACGTGCTCGATGACGGCCTGCTGGGCGGCCAGCACGGCGAGCGCCCCGCCGAGGCTGTGGCCGGTGATCAGCAGCCGATGCGACGGGTCGTGGTCGGCGATCAGGGCGGCGACGTCGGTCCAGGCCGCCGCGAGCGCCGCCGCGAAGCCGCCGTGCAGGCCGTCGTCGTTGACGAAGAAGAGCAGGTCGGTGAGCCAGTTCGCCAGCACCAGCGGGTCGGTGCCGGCGAAGGCCAGGATGGTGATGCCGGGGCGCCGCAGCACGATCCCGCGCGTCTGCGGCATCGGCAGCGCCGCGCCGGTCGGCGGGCTGAAGGCGGCGAGCGCGACCCGCCATCGCGCCGCGACGGCGTCGAGCTTCTCCGGCTCGTCCTCGTAGGCGAGCTGCGCGGCCCAGGCGGTGGCCCGCGCGGTGCCGAGGTCGAATCCCTCGTGCGGCGCGAGGCCATCGAGCGCGTCGGCCGGATAGAATTCGAGCGGCAGGCGGACCAGAAACGTCATCACCCCACCGCCGAGCGTGCGACGGGAATCGCCGGAGCCATGATCCGCGACTATGACCAGAGGCGCCCCGCCGGCCAAGAGCCTGGCGGCGCGATCGTGGCGAACTATGCGGTGGTCGGAGGGAGTGGCTGGGGGACCTGGATTCGAACCAAGACTAGCGGAGTCAGAGGCCACCACCTGACCTTGTGGCTGGTTTTGGGAAATTGCTAGGTCATTGATTTTCTTAGGTGTGGACTGTGTCGTACTTACCTCTTGTTGTGGCTCCTTATGCCGTTTTATGGTTCCGGCCGTGACCCAGGCGTGACCTGATCTGTGACCCGGGCTCGGATCTAGATCGACGGATTCGCGCCGCCAGACCAACGGAGTCGGTCGCGTGCGCCTCACAAAGTCCGAGATCAACAAGCTCAAGCCCGGCCCTCGGCGGTTCCTCTGGGACGACGAGCTCCGCGGCTTTTGCGTCCGGGTGAACAAGACGCAGGTGTCGTACATGGTCGACTTCACGGTCGGCGCCAAGCGCCGCCGGGTGTCGCTCGGCTCGGTTCACCTGCAGCCCCTCGAGAAGGCCCGGGAGAAGGCGGCCGGCATCCTCCTGGCCGCGCGCGCCGGCACCGACGCCACCGTGACGGATGCCGGTGACCGGGCGATGTTCCGAGCGGTGTGGGACAAGCTCGCGACCGAAGTCGACGCCCACAAGCTCGCCGAGGCGACGCGGGAATCGTACGCGGAACGCATGAAGCCGATCCTCGCGAAGTTCGGTGACATGGCCGTCGCGGACATCACGGTGGCCGACGTCGAGGCGTTCGTGTTCGGCCTGAACGGTGAGCGCAATCGGTCCTTCGCGGTGTCGCTGATCCGGAAGACGATCAACTTCGCCAAGAAGGCGAGAATCCTGCCGGACAGCCATCGCAACCCGGCCAGCGACGTGAAGACCAAGAAGCCGACGAAGCGGAACAAGGCCCTCTCGGTCGAAACGCTGACCGCATTCGGACGCGCCCTCGCTGAGATGGAGACCGAGGGGAAGGTGTCGCCATGGCTGGCGAACCTGTTCCGCCTGGCGCTGGTCTGCGGCCTGCGGCCGGGCGAGGTCCGCACCCTGCAATGGTCGGCCGTCGACTACGCGGCCCGCGAGATGAAGGTGATCGGCAAGGCGGGCGAGCGCCCGATCTACCTCGCCGACGAGGCCATCGCGATCTTGCGGGCGACGCCGAAGGTCGAGGGTTGCCCGTTCGTGTTCGTCGGCCGGCGGTTCGGAAAGCCGATCGCGGCCGTGCACAAGATGCTGACCTTGGTGCAGGACCGGGCGAAGGTTCCCCGCTTTCCGCCCTATGCGTTCCGCCACACCGCGGCGACCGGGGCGCTCGGGCGCGGCGTTGACCTCGCCGCGGTTCAGGCGTTGCTCGGGCACGCCTCGATCCAGACCACCAGCATCTACCTCCACAGCGACGCCGCGCGGCGGAAGGCAGCGGCCGAGCAGGCGGCGGCGGTCGGCGCCGTGGTGGTGCCGATGAAGCGGGGAGGGAGCCGTGTCAGCTAATCCTATGCAGGTTGCACAGGAGATTTTTGAACATTGCTGGCGCGATCTGACGCCCGATCAATGGGACGCTCTTGACGCACTCGGCAACAAAGCCTTCCGCGAGGACCAGGAACGGCGTTCAGTTCTGCTCGGAATTGCGTCCCAGTATCGAAACGAAAGAATTGCTGAAAAGGATGGCACGCCTTCCGAGCACACTGAAAAAGCAATCCTGATTGGAAGGTTGGCGGATGAATTGGCTCGCTCCCTGCGGTCGTATCCGAGGTGGGTCTCATTCATCGATCAAGATGAGATTGTGGGGCATGATGCTGAAGATCGGCAGACGCGTTCGCGAATGCTCCGGTGGGCCTACGCCGCGCCATCGATGCTCGAACTTCTTGCGGCCGGAGCAAAACGGTCGGCGATCGGGGTTGATCTGGTCGAGGTCGAGAAATCGTACCTTAGAGCGCTTCGGTTATCCTCCAATGCGAAGGATTGGCCGGCTGCTCGTATGTATTGGCTCTTGTTTAGTCATATGAAGGATAGATGGAGATTTCGTGTCTACGAGACAAAGAATGAAACCCCAGCAACACGATTCGTGGCCTATTTCGTTTCCGCAATCGATCCGGTCCGCCAGCCAACGTTGAAGCAGATTTCTCGTGCGATTGCGGACTTCAAGCGGGCGCCGATTCTGATCGGCGAGTTAGAACGGCTCCGATCGGCAGTCGGAAATTAGGGACCAGGAGTCACACCTAACAGGGGTTATCGCTGAGCACAAAATCCCACTAATTACCGGGGCGCCACGCAACACACGAGGCGCCGTCGCACCAGTTGACAGCGCCTCGCAATCCAGAGGGCGCATATGTCGACGTCTGATTTGCTGCCGCCTGCCGAAGCTGCCGCCTACACGCGCAGGTCTGTGAACACCCTGGCCGGATGGCGTTCGACCGGGGCCGGACCAACGTTCTGTAAGTTGGGCGGCCGGATCTATTATCGCCGTACTGACCTCGACGCGTGGATCGAGTCGTGCCGTGTGACCAGCACCGCCGAGGCGCGCGCGCTCCCGAAACCGTCGGTCAAGCCTGCTCGTGGCGCCTCGCTGCAGGGGGCGGCGTGATCAATGGCCCCCCGTCACACGGCGACGCCCGCCCCCGCGGACACGGGGCACGGGCGTCGGGATGCTGATCAGCCGGGCGGCGAGATCACCCCGACCATCGCCGACCCCACGCACCAGCCGCAACCGGCCGAGCTGCCGCAAGTCCGCGAGGCCCGCGAGCGCGACACCGCGGCCCGGGCTCGACTGCGCAGCGGCCGGCCCGAGCCGGAGCCCGGCGAGCCCGAGCGAACCCGGCGACGGCTGCCCGGGAGGTGGTCGTGACGATCGGCCGCCGCCGTCTCCCCCAGCGCCGCGCATCCGAGACGTTCGACCTTGAGGTCGCCGGGCTCACCTACATCGTGACCGCGTCGCGATACGAGGACGGGCACCTCGGCAAGGTGTTCATCACGTCGCCCAAGCTCGGCAGCGCCGCCGACACCGCGGCCCGCGACGCGGCAATCGTCGCCTCGATAGCCCTGCAGTACGGGGCACCGGTCGACGTGATCAGGCGCGCACTCTGTCGTGACGGCTCCGGCCGGGCGAACGGGCCGCTCGGCGCCGCCCTGGACCGCCTGGCGCCGGCGGACGGGAGTCCGACGTGAGCAGTAAGGCCGGCCGGAAGGAGTTCACGCGCGAGGTGTTCGCCTGGCTCGGCCGGATCTGCGCCGACCGGTCCTTGCCGGCCGCGGCCTTCAGGCTCGCGTTCGCGATCAGTCAGTATTTCAACTTCGAGACGTGCACGAGCGAGGCATGGCCTGGACAAGCGACCCTGGCCACCGCGATCGGGTCCGATGATCCGCGCAACGTGCGGCGGCTCGCCGGTCAACTCGTCGCGGCCGGATACCTCTCGATCGAGGAACACCGGGGCCGCCACCAGACGAACGTTTACCGGATGGAAAACCGGACGGCGTTGCCCGGTTTTTCCGGGCAGAAAACCGGACAGCAGCGCCCGGTTATTCGCCGGGAAAACCGGACAGCCGTGGCAGAAAAACCGGACAATCCTGGTCGGAAAACCGGACAGAATCCGCCAGAAAACCGGACAGGGCTGTCCTACAATCTATCTAATGAACTACCGAAGGAACTACCGAAGGAACTATCTAACTCTGCGCGCGAGCGCGCGAGGCGAGATGACCATGACGGCGAACTGTTCGCCGATCAGATCGAGCAGTTAGCGACCGGCAGGCCGACCAGCGCCAAGCGGCGCACCAAGCAGGCAGGCGACGGGCAGACCGATGAGGCCTTCGCCGAGTTTTGGTCGATCTACCCGCGCCACATCGCCAAGGCCAACGCCGCGCGCGCGTTCACCGCAGCGCTGAAGGCCGGCACAGATCCGGGCGAGATCATTGCCGGCGCCCAACGCTACGCCGCCGAGCGGGCAGGGCAGGAGGAGCGCTACACGGCGCACCCGGCGACATGGATCCGCGGCCAGCGATGGCTCGACGACCCGACGCCACGCGGCGGGCGACAGCACGGCCACCGGCCCGACCGTGCGGCCGGGGTGATGGCGGCGCTCGACATCGCGGCCGGCGGGTTCGGAGGCGACGACGATGGGTTCTGACCTAGCCACTCAGCGCGGCGGCGGCGCGCCGACCTCTATCCGCCCGCCCGACCTCAGGCAGTTCGACCGGTTCGCCGCGGCCGGTGATCGGCTGATCGCGCTGCACCTGCGGCTGCGGCAGGCCCGGATCGGCGGGCGAGCCGACTGGACATCGGCCGGCGAGATCGCCGGACTCGAGGCGCTCATCGCCGAGGCGACCGGTCCCGAGACCACCGCCATGGTCGACCAGCTTCGCCGCGACCGCGCCGCGTTCGATCCGCGCACCGCGTATGCCCGCGACGGCGCGCTGCGGGTCGAGACCGTCGCGGCGTCGGTGGCGATCCTGCTCGCCGCGTTCCCGTCCGGCCACGCCGACCCTGGGACGTTCGCCCGGATCTTGGTCGCCGAGGTCCACGCGATGGAGCCGACGGCGATCGAGCTGGAGACCGCGATGCGCGAGCTGCGGCGCGCACCGGAGCGGCGGTTCGTGCCGGCGATCGGCGAGGCCCTGGCCGCGATCGAGCGGGCGCGTGCGACGTGGCTCCGGCGGTTCGCCGCCGCGGACGCGATCGAGGGCGCCGTCGCCGATCTGCGGCAGGTGCTCGACCAGCGGCGCGTCATGTGGGCGGCGCAGCAGGCCGAGCAGGCGCGAGAATCCGAGCGCCGGAAGCCGGTCCAGCCCGGCGACCGGGTGAAGCACGTGCAGTGGGGGGGCATGGACTACGGCGTCGGCACGGCAGCCGAGCCCGGCCCCGAGGTGTCGACCTCTGAGGCGGCCGTGGACTTCGACGACTTCGGGTTTGTCGTCGTGCGGCGCCGAGAACTCCGGCGTCTGCTCCCGGACGAGCGCGGCTACGTGCCGGCACCTAACGTCGCCGAGGCTGCGCAGAGCGCGGCCAGCGCCGAGGCCGCGCCGCCGTGACGACGCCAGACCGCCACCCCGCTCAGTGCCCGCGGTGCCGTCACCGTGGCGCTGTTCCGTGCTCGGCGGCGCCCGACGCTTGGCTCCGCTGCTCGGGCTGCGGCGAGCGCATGCAGGTGCGCGACGTGATCACGGTCGAGACCCCGACCAGCGGCCGGCGCCGGAGCGCGAGGGCGACGCGCGAGGCCGCGGCCGCCGAGGTGCTGGCACGGCTGCGGGTGGGCGAGCTCGACGACGATGTGAGCGACCTGTGGGTCGAAGAGGCGGAGGGCTGATCGTGACGGACGAAACCACCACCATCACCGAGACCAGCGATCGCCCGAAGCGTGAGCACCGAGTCGCCCCGCCGCCGAGCGATCGGCTGGTGCTCGCGTGCTGCCCTGCGTGCGGTCATGTCGGCCCGGTCCGGGAGGCAGCCCTATCGCGCTCGCCGCGGTGCTCGGCGTGCGGCTCGACCGCAGCGCCCGAGGTCGGGCGGCTGGCGGGGAAGGTTTGACCATGGCGAGGCTCGGCCGGACCCCGACCCCCATACCACCTCTCGTTAAGGTCGAGGCCGTTTCCCCCGGACCGTCGCTGTCCTCCGAAAATTCCGTCTGCCCAAAGTGACTTTTTTTGATCCGATGACTCTCGCCGCCGCCCATCGCCTCCGCCGTCTCGCCGCCGCCCTGGCGGCCGGTGAGGCGTTGACGGCGGCCGATGCGGCGTGGCTCGCGGACAGGTTCGGCGCGTATCTGGACGGCGCCGCGGAAGGTGTGACGCTCGACGACGTGCTCGGCTTGGTGCCGGGTCGCGGTGGCGAGCACTGGTGGCGGACGGAACGCCGGGCACGCCGCGATGACGCGGTGCGCGCACTCGCCGGGCAGGTCGACGGGCCCGACTCACGCCGGGCGGAGCTGGTCGCGCGCCGGCTCACGCACTACGCGGCGACCGGCTGGCGGACCGATCGGCGGCTTTCGGAGCCGCCTGTCGACGGTGCCGCGGGGCGGGCCGAGATGTGGATCGCGGTCGCGATGAACGATGGCGAGCCGCTGTCGGTGCGCACCGTGCGGCGCATCCTCGAGGTCGCCGACGTCCCTGATCAGCTTGGCCACGAAACCCCCCCTTTTCGTGGCCAAGCGCCGCGCGCAGATTCCACGCACAGATGACCTAGGAGGCGCTCATGTCGGACGTGCTGAAGTGGATTCGCGATCCGGACGCGGTCGCCGCGGCGACGGCCGACCAGATCCGCGAGAAGGCGCAGGACGCGCAGGCCGCGAAGCGGGTGGCCGAGGATCAGATCGTCGAGCTCGGCCGGATGCGCGAGGCGCTGCTTCTCGACGCCGACGACGACAAGATCTTCGCCCTCGATCGCGAGATCCAGACGCACAGCCTGATGATCGAGCGGCTCGAGGTCGTTACGCCGCTGGTCGAGCAGGCGCTGGCGGCCCGGGTCGCGGCCGACGCGCTGGCGGCGCGGCGCAAGGCGCGGTTCGCCTACCTCGACGCGCTCGTCGCCTATGCGGCCGCATACGCCGAGTTCACGGCGCACGGCCGGCGGATTCGCGATGCCTGGACCGCCTCCCAGCGTCATCTCGACGGCATCGACTCGCCGCCGATCGCGAGCGACGAGTTCGCCGCGCCGATCCTCAACAGCAACATTGCGTGCCTGGAGGCCGAACTGGTCAAGGCCGAGCTGGCCGAGGCCAAGTCGTCCAAGCCGCCGAAGAAGCGGGAGAAGGCGAATGCGTGACGTGACCGTGCGGCTCCGGCAGGACTGGTCGGGCCATGCCGCCGACGCCGTGATCGCCGTCGACCAGAGCACCGCCGATTCCCTGATCCGGCGCGGCGTCGCCATCCCGGCTACCTCGGCACCCCAGAGGCAGGGCCGGGGCGCGGCGCCCATGTTCCCGCCGGGTCGCCCGGTCCGGATGGTGCTCACGCAAGACTGGCAGGGCCGGGCCCGCGGCGAGGCGGTCGAGGTCGACGGCGCCGTTGCGGCGCTGCTGTTCCAGAGCGGTGCGGCGCGGCGCCCGACCGCAGAGGAGGCGACCCATGCAGCGTGACGCGCGCGACAAGATGCTGCGGCCCGGCGAGGGCGGCGACGACAGGGTGCGGGTGTGTCTGCGCCGCGCTTGGCAAGGCTACGCGGCCGGATCTGTCGTCCCCGTCAGCAAGGCGGAGGCGAAGACGATGGTTGCCAGCGGCATCGCAGACACGGTTGGGGCAGGATCGACCGGATACGAGACGAAATGAGCACCGAAGACAAAATCATCCGCAAGGCGTTCGCCGGAATCGGCGTCGCCGGCTCGATCGTCGACAAGAACGTGGGTGGCGATCAGCGCACGTTCCGAGTGGTCGCGAGCGACGGTAACGTCGACCGTGACGGCGACCGGATCGAGCCGGGCGGCTGGCGGCTCGACGCCGCGCCGACGTGTTTTTTGTTCAGCCACGACCGCCGGGCCATCGTCGGCGCGGCGGAGAATCTGCGCGTGACGAACGGTCGGCTCGAGGCGGTATGCCGATTTGCTCCACCCGGGGCTTCCGTCCTCGCCGACGAGGTCTGCGCCCTGGTTCAGGCCGGCATCCTGAAATCGGTGTCGGTCGGCTTCCTTCCGATCAAGGCCGAGCCGATGCAGGGCGGTGGGTTCCGGATCATCGAAGCCGAGTTGATCGAGATCAGTTGGGTTTCCGCGCCGAGCAACCGCGGTGCCGGCGTGATCTCTTCGTCAGGAGGCAAGAGCGTGAACCTTTCCGACACGGAGCGCCGCCGCGCGCTGGCGCGTGCCACCGCCGCCCAGGCCGGCGCCGCGGCAACGCTGGCCGGCGCCGCGGCTCAAGCGACGCTCGCCGCGACCCGACCCTACGCGCCGGCGAAGACCTATCACGACAAGCACGAGCTTCTGGCCGCCGCGCGAGACGCCGAGGCGGCGGCTCGCCGGACGCTCGACGGCACCGCGCACGCCCTGCCGATGCCGGCGCAGAGCCGCGGCGTGCGTCTGGTGCGGATGTCAGACGGGTCCGTCATCCTCCGGTGACGTGATGAGCCGCGGCCCGGGGTGAAGCGGCTCCGACAACGGCCCGGCGACGCGCGAGCGCCGCCGGCACCTCTCACCAGGATGGCGCCCAATGCTGAGCCCGGTCGACCTCGTGCGCACCCACCTTCTCGCCGACCCGGCCATCACGGCGGCGGTCGGCGGCCGCGTCTTTCATCTCGCCGTGCCGCAGGGCGCGCGGGTGCCGAACCTGCTCGTGATCCCGGTCTCGGCCGATCCAGACGAGACGCTCGACCTCGACGGCGACCCGGTCGAGCATCGGGTGGTGGTGGCGGCACGAGCCGACACGGTGGCCGGCGCCAACGAGATCGGCCGCCTCGTGATAGCGCGGCTCGGCGGGTTCTCCGGCGAGGTCGACGGGCGCCGGGTGGAGCTGATCACGGTGACGGGCGACGATGGGGAGTGGGTCGACGAGCTGAAGCTGGCCGTGCGGCTGATCGACCTCGAGGTCGCGCTGTAGGAGGGCAAGGTGGAAGGTCTCGAAAAGTTCGCCCGCACGCTTCGGGCGCTGAGCGCGGAGAGCAAGGCCGCGCTGCAGGCCGAGACGACCAGGGCGGCCGCCGAGATGGTGACGCTGGCGCGGGCGCTGGTGCCGGTCAAGTCCGGCCGCCTGCGTGACAGCATCGTGGCGAGCAGCGGCCCGCCGCCAGCGCATGCGCAATTCGCGGGTGGTGGCCGGAGCGAGATCGCGACACATGTGACGAGCGGTAATACCGGAGCGCGTCACAGCGCGTTGGTCGAACACGGGACGAAGCCTCACACCGTCGACGGTAAGTTCAAGGGTGCGCGCCACCCCGGCAGTGAGCCGCACCCCTACTTCTTCCCGGCCTACCGGGCGCAGAAGCGGGCGTTTTCCCGCAGAATGAACAAGGCGATGCGCGCCGTTGCCCGCCGGCACGCCGAGGGCGGGTGATCATGTCGATTACGACGATCAATGAGATTGCGGCGCGGCTCGCCGAGTTCATGCTGGCGAACGTCGCCATGCCCGGCGAGGAGCGGGACGAGCGCTTGGCCGAGATGATCGCCTTCCTCGCGCCAGAGGATCAGGCCGCCGCGGTCGCCGAGGCCGAGGCGACGCTGAAGCGTCTGGCCGCCGACGCTGCGGCGCTCAACGACGCTGCCCTGACGGTGATCGCGATCGCGGGCAACCTGCCGACCGGGGCGAGGGAGTGACAATGCCGACAGACCTCGAGGTGGTGTCGACCCTGCCGTGGCGCCTGCTCGACGCCGCGACGCTACGGGCCAACATGCGCCGATCCTCGGCGACCGAGGACGCGCTGCTCGACACCTTCATCGCCGCGGCCACGGCACAGGCCGAGAAGCGGACGAAGCTGTCGATCCTCGGCCGCACGCTGCGCCTGTTCCTGCCCGACTGGCCGCTCTCCTATGTTGAGCTCCCGGCGCCGCCGCTGCGGTACGATCCCGAGGACGGCCCCGAGTCCGCGGTAACCGTGAAGCATCGTGATCAGGACGGCGCTCTCGTCACCACCGCGGCCGACGTGCTGCGGCTGGTGCGCGACGCACAGGTCTGGACGCTGGTTCCGGGGCTGACCATGCGGCCCGCGCTGCAGGACAGCCGCCGCGCCGTCCAGATCGAGTTCACGGTCGGCTATGCCAGCGCCGCCGACGTGCCGCCCGACGTCACCGACGCGATCGTTCTGCTCGCGTCTCACCGTGACGCGAACCGCGAGGCCGACCCGGCGAAGGTCGCCGGCAACGCCGACCATCTTCTGCGGCCGCACACCGTCGCGACCCGTTACACCCCGTCTTGGGCATAGGTGAACCATGGCCGAGGTTCAGATCGCGCGATTGGTCGCCAGTTTCGAGGCGAACTCGCGGAAGTTCGACAGCTCGATTCGCAAGATCGAGGCGGACAGCCGGCGCACCGCCGCGCTGCTCAAACAACACTTCGGCCCGAGCGCCCGGACGTTCGACGGGCTCGGCGCCTCGGCGCTGCGGGCCGATGCCGTGCTCACGCGGCTGCGACAGTCGTTGAACCAGAGCGCGGAACGCGGAATGGCGGCTGCCGCGGTGTTCCGCCGGCTGGCCGCGGCGGTCGGCGTGGCTCTCACGGTCCGCGAGGTCGTGCAGAGCGCGGACGCCTGGCAGCAATATGCAAACAAAATGGCCGGCGCCGGAGCACCCGCCGAGAAGGTCAACGACCAGCTCAACGAGCTGGTGGCCGTCGCGCTGCGCACCCGCACCGGGCTCGAGCCCGTCGTCGACCTCTTTTCCAAGCTGACGCTGGCGGCGGAGCAGTACGGCCTCAGCGCCGCACAAGCGACGCGGATCACGGAGACCGTGTCGAAAGCGATGAAGGTGGGCGGCGCCTCGGTTGCCGAGCAGTCCTCGGCAATCCTGCAGTTGTCGCAGGCGATCGGTTCGGGCGTCCTGCAGGGTGACGAGCTGCGCTCGCTCCGCGAGAACGCGCCACTCCTGACGAAAGCGCTCGCCAAGGAACTCGGCGTTACGACCGGCAAGCTGAAGCAGCTCGGCGAAGAGGGCAAGCTGACCGGCGACGTGATTCTCCGGGCGATGCTGAAGGCGAGTTCCGAGATCGACGCCGCATTCGGGAAGACCGTCCCGACCGTGGCCGACGCCTTCACCAACGCAAAGACGGCATTCACCGCGCTGGTCGGCGAGTTCGACAAGGGCGCCGGGATCACGCGGCAGATCTCGGAAGCGCTCACCGGCACCGGGGCCAAGATGGAGGAACTGAAGGCCGGGGCGCAGGGCTGGGGCGCCTACCTCGCGCAGGAAGCCGAGAACGCGCTGAAGAAGGTCAAGCCGCTCTATGATCTGCTCAACAAGCTCGGCGAGCTGACGCCGATCAGCATCGCGATCTCGACGTTGCGGGACAACACCAGCGAGGCCGAGCGCGGCAAGGCGATGTTGCGGCGTGGGCTCGGCAAGCCGCTGGCGACCAAGCCGGAGGAAGTGGCGGCCTTCTACGACATGAGCGGCGCGCCGGGCGAGATCAAGAAGCCGCCGAAGGACACCAAGAAAATCGACGACGAGATAAAGTCGGTCGAGCGGCGCACCGCGGCCCTGCAGGTCGAAACGGAGGTGGTCGGCAAGTCGGTGCGAGAGGCCGAGCGGGCGCGGACCATCCACGAGCTTTTAGCCGAGGCGAAGAAGAACGAGATCCCGGTCAGCGACGAGCTGAGGGCCAAGATCGAGGCGGTCGGCACCGCCTATGCCGAGCAGGCCGCCAAGCTCGACGAGGCCAGGAAGGCGCACGAGAAGCTGGAGGACGCGCAGCGCGAGATGGCGAGCGCCTCGGCCGAATTCGCGAAAGGGTTCCTCTACGACATGCGCGCCGGGGTCAGCGCCACTGAAGCACTCGGCAATGCGCTGGAGCGGCTGGCCGAGCGCATGATGGATCGAATGATCGATCAGACGTTCATGTCGCTGCTCGGCCCGACGAGCGCGGGCGGCGCCGGCGGAGGTGGCGCGGGCGGCGGGATCCTGTCGCTGATCACCACGCTGTTCAAGGGATTCGCGGGCGGCGGGCTGGTGCATGGGCCGGGCTCGTCCACGTCGGATTCGGTCCCGGCCCGGCTGAGCCGCGGCGAGTACGTCGTGAACGCTGCGGCGACGCGGCGGAGCCTGCCGCTGCTCGAGGCGATCAACAGCGGCGGCCGCCTGGCGGCGTTCGCCTCGGGCGGGCTGGTCGAGCCGCGGCGGCTCAGTCCGGGCCTCGCCGCTTTCGGTGAAACCTGCCTCACGGTCCAGCCGCCGAGGCGCTACACGATCGAGGTGACACGATGAGTGCAGCCATCATCAGCGCCGACCCGAGCGGCATCGTCGTTCATTCGGACGGCGCAACCTTCGACCCGCGCGACAGCTATCGCCTGCTCGCGCTTCATTCGAAGGTGGTCCGCCTCACGCACGTTCCGGCGCTGCTGGTCGGGTTCGGGTGCGAGGGCTTCACCGAGACCATGGCGATGTGCCGGTCGCCGCTCTGGCGCGACTTCGACGACATGCTCGGCCGTCTCGCCGACGACGTCCACGCGACGCGCGCTTACCTTCGCGGGACGGTCCGCCGGGGCCGGCCTTGTAGCGCGCTCGTCGTCGCGGGTGGCTGGTCGGCCGCGCGCTCGGCGTTCGAGCTGTGGCAATGCCTGATCACGGATGAAGACGGCGACGCGGTGCCGGCGCTGGAGCGGCTCGGCGACTGCGTCGTCCTGCCGATGCCGTCCGACGAGGCCCTGACCGCGGCCGGGTTCCTGGTCGACGATCGGGTCGCCATCACGCCGGACCGGATCATCGATTTCTTCGAGGTGCAGCGGGCCGAGCCGGGGCGGTCCGTCACGATGAGCGACGACAGCGCGCCGGGGCACGTTGTCGGCGGCTTCGTCGAGTCGACGACGCTGACCATGGTGGACGGGCAGCCCCGGATCATCAGCACGATCGTGCACCGCTGGCCGGACATCATCGGGGAGCCGATCAGGCCCGGAGGGGGGCACGTGGATATCGCCGCCGGTGCCCGGACCGCAGCCGTCTCGCCCGCGCGGGACTGAACCGATTTTTTTTCCGAGTAGTCGCCCCGACCGCGGACGAACCGGCGGGGCAGGGCGGCCGGGGCTCACGGGCTCCGGCCGCCGTCTCGCCCCCGGCTCGGCTCTGTTCGCTCGCCGGGGGCGAGCGCTGAGGCCGCGCCCGCGCGCGAGGAGCTACCCGCCCTTGTGCCAGTCGTCCGGCCACCGGTCTTCGAGGAAGATGATGATCGCGGCGACCACGGCCGGCCCGAGGATCAGCAGCCACCAGGAGGTCGCCATGACCGACCGGCCCGTCCGCTACTCGCCGCCGTCCCGCTCGGCCTGCCGCGCCTTCATTCGCTCCCGGCGTGCCAGCTCGCGGTCGACCGCGTCGCGGACGAAATCCGTCCGGTCCTCACCATCGGACAGCACGGCGGCGATGCGGTCGAAGGTCCCCTCAGGAAACCTCGCCTGCATGTCCTCGGCCCATCGTTTCTTCCGTCCCACGCGCCGGGGGGTATCGCATACGAGATTTTCTGTCGAGGTCATCTTTTTCTCATATGAGATATTGACGGGTCGAAACTCATATGAGATAAATAACTCATACGAGATACCGAAGCAAGGGGAACCGCAGATGACCAGCCGCAAGACCCTGATCGCCCGCCACCAGCACGCCGGCGCCGCCGAGCTGCAGGTCCGAGCCGACCGCCTGGCCGAGAAGGTGGCCGCCACCACCAGCGACCGGAAGCGGGCCGAGCTGATCGCCGAGGTCCAGGTCATCGGCGAGCTGCAGGACCGGAAGTGAGGGGGCAGGGCGGGGCCTTCGGGCCTCGCCCCACCACGGTGGACACCATGACAAACCTCGCCGCCATCCTCGCCGACTTCGATCCCGCCCTGGTCGCCCGCGACGAGTTCGCCGCGGCGCTGGCCGGCTATCCCGAGAGTGCCCGACAGGCCCCGCACCCCGAGGGCGACCACACCAACGCGATGGCGTGGCACGCCGGCGTCGCGGCTGCGCAGCGCCTCGATCTGGCGCAGACACCGATCCCGGCGCCGCCGGTGCAGGAGAGTGCCGTCGCCGCGTGATGCAGTCCGGGCGCCTCGCGGGACGCCCTGGCGGCCTCAGGCCGAGCACCAGGAGAGAACACCATGAGCACCACCGAACGGGCCTCGCGCCCGAACGACCCCGCACGCCCGGACGACGCCGCATCCGGACGGCTCGCGTCGCGCCGCACCTTCCTCGGCCGCGCCGCTGGGGCGCTCGCCGGAGCGTCTGTCGCCGGCCTCGGAACCGCCGCCGCGGTGCCGGCCGCGAGCTCGCCGGTGACGCCGGAGGACCCGGCCCTGGTCGCCCTCGGCGAGAAGGTCGGCCCGGCGCTCGACGCCTTCCGCGCCGCCAAGGCGGCGAAGGCCGAGGCGCGCGCCCGAGCCGAGGCGCTGTGCCCGGCCGTTCCCGCCGATCTGGTGCACCAGGATGGCCGGCAGCCCTTCGTGCTCAACCTGCATGCCTGCGTCCGGGAGGAGGTCGACGTCGAGGGCCAGCCGGTCCGGCCCCCGGGCTGGCGGGACGCGAGCGGTCGGTGGGAGCAGCCGCGCGGCCGCTCGATCTACGCCGCCGGCTACATCGAGGAGGCGATCGAGGAGGGGTGGCTGGCCGCGTCGCCCCGGTCGCGGCAGGGCAGGCATGTTCGACACCTCCTCGCCCTGGCCGAGCAGCACGAGTCGGCGCGGGCCGCCGCGATCGAGATGTCCGGCCTCCCGGCCGCCAAGGAAGCGCTTCGCGCGGCAGAGCGCGATCTCGAGGCGCTGGCGCAGAACGTGCGCGACACGGAGGCGGCCACCCCGGCCGGCGTTCTGATTATCGCCCGTGTGGCGGCAGCGTTCGGCGAGGCGACGCACCCGGCGACGGCTGGCGTCGTGCTCGGCCCCGCGCTGGTCGGCGCCGTGCTGCGTGTCATCGACGCGAAGGGGGGAGGCGCAGCCGATGCCTGAGCCCCTCGCCGCGATCGCCGTCCTCGCCGCGATCGTCTCGGCCCTCGCCGGCTTCGCCGCCGGCCGGGCCTCGGCCGCCCTGCCGCAGCACTGCGGCGTCACCATCCTCCGGAGGAATGCACCATGAAAGACACCAAGCCCGTGAGCGCACAGGACATCGCCTTCGACATGGAGGAGAGCCTGAACGCCGCCCGCGACCTCGTGCGCGCCGTCATGCTCGCGGCGGGCTCGCTGCAGGTTCCGGAGCGGCACGCCATGTTCAGACTGGCCGAGGTGATCGGCGAGCGCCTGGAAGCCGTCGAGGATCAGCGGATGCAGATCGTTCGCCTCGGCCACGACGGCGCACCCGCTGCGGTCGAGTCCGCGCCGGACCCGCGCGCCACCTTCACGGCGATGCTCGGCCGGCTGGTGCTGGTCGACGAGACGCTCCGGGCGCGCCACGTCGGGCCGGGCTTCGCCTATGACGGCGAGGCGGGCGACCGGGTGATCGCGCTGTGCTCGCGGCTGGCGGGCAGCTACGACGAGAACAGCCGCGACGATCAGGACGCCGACCAAGCGATCCGCGACTTCGCCGCGGCCTACGGGGTGGATCTCGATTGGCTCTGCACCGGCACCCTGACGGGGCTCATCGTGAAGGCGGCGGCCGCGAAGGCGGGAGGGGCGGCCGATGCGTGACCACACCCCTTCGGACGCTCGCCGCCAGCGCCGCCCGGTCGGGCCCCCCGTCGCGCCGGTGTTCGTCGATCCTGCCAAGTTTCCGGACGTCTACGCCCTCACGGCCGACGGGGATTGCATGGGTGCCGAACTGCCGAATGGGGCCAAGCTCGGATTCACCACGGCCGAGCGGCCACGTCGGGGCGATATCGTCGTGCTGTGGTTCCGGCCCGGCAGGGTGCCGGCGGGGCCGCATCAGGCTCGCGTGAAGCGACTGGTGAGGGAGCCGCCGTCATGGGTGTCGTTCCCCCACCAGGACGTCCCGGGGTCCGAGGTCGAACCGTTCCTCGCCGTGGAGATGACGCACCCGCCTCGGCGGTTCGAGATCCGGTGCGCCGACCTCTTGGCGATGCACAAGTTCATCGGCGTCATCCCACCCGAGCGCCTCGCTTGGCCGAAGGTTCCGGCCGAGGCGGTCGCTTTGGACGGGCGGCCGTGATCGAACGCCGGTCGGTGGCGGCCGAGGCCTGACCACCAGCACCGCCCGCTCGGCTCCGGCCGGGCGGGTCTTCACATGCCGGCTGTTGGGCCGTTATCACATGCATGCAACTGTCTTGACATGCAAGCATATGAGTGTACTGTATGTGCATGCTTATCGATGGCCGACAAGCGCAAGCATATGAGGGAGTCATGAAGCGGATTGTGAACGGGGTCACCTACAACACCGACACGTCTGTCAAGATCGGTCGGTACTGTTTCGAGAACGACGACAATGTCGATTGCGTGGCCACCCTCTATCAGACCCGCGGTGGAGCGTTCTTCGAAGTCGAGGAAGGCGCGAAGAAGGTATGGAATCAGCGCGAACAGAAGGAACAAGCCCGCGAATACTCGACGGTTACGCCGATGAGCGTGGAGCAGGCGCAGAAGTGGATTCTGGAGATCGATAATGTCGAGATCTTCCAGAACCCGTTTGGCGACCCGCCCGAGGCCGCGGCCGAGGACTCGCCCGGCGCGACGATCTACGTCCGGGTGCCGGAGTCCTTTAAGCGCCGGATCGAGCGCGAGGCCACTGAGAACAAGGCATCGGTGAACAACTGGATGATGCGCTGCGCCGAGCGCTGCATGGAAGATAGCGACATCCGGAACGCGAAGGGGTTGGTCCACGCATGGGACATTGCTGCGACTTTCCGCGCCCACAACAACGACGGTGAATGGAGTCGTGAGACCTGCATCGAGGCGCTCGCCGAGGTCGCGAATCTCATCGAACGGTACTGTGAAGACCGCTTCGGAACTGACGCGCTCGCCAACGCCACGGTGGACCCGGATTCAACGCTCGAATCGTATCGGAAGCGCTTCGAGGCCTACGCCAGTGGCGAGACCCGCGAATGATGACCCAGCCCGCCGGGTCCGCACGGCGGGCGCTTGTACAAGCCGCATGCGAGAGGAGGGACCATGACCGACCAAGTCGAGAAGGCTGCGAGGCAGTTCGCGAACTACGCCGCTGTGCACCCGGAGCTCAGCGCCGACGAGATGAAGCAGTGGTGCCGCACATCCTGCGAGTGCCACGCTATCGAGGGCCAGGAAGAGGCGGTTGCCGCGATGGCGCTGGAGCTACTTCCCGGCCTTCGTGCCGCCCACGAGGCAGAGACGCTGTCCCCTGAGCAGTGGGAGCAGGTCATGCGGCTGGTGGAGGCGATCAGCGGGAAGCGGCCCGAGTAGCGCGTCATGATCCCGGCGAACGTTTGAGGGCCGCTCCGGTGGGGCGGCCCTTTTCGTTCGGAGCCTCGCCCCGGCCGTGAAGGCCGAGGCGAGGGCAGATTCGATGGTCGGCGGGACCGTTGAAATCTGCGTCGCGCAACCTGTCCGGACGCAACCGGAGCGTCAATTGCCTCGCAGGACTACTCCCGGCGCATCGTCGCCGGGTCGAACGGCCCGACCGCCTCGACACGGGCTCGGAACGCCGCCTTGGCCGCGTCCAGGCTGTCGGCGTCGCCGCGGTCGGCCGCGCTGTTCGGGAACAGGTAGAACGACCAGAACCACGCCCACGACCCGCCGGCGCGCTGCACCCGCATGATGCGACCGATCGCACGGCCGTCTGTGACCACGGTCCAGTCGTCGGGCAGGGGCGTGCCGGTCGGGATCTCGGTCGGGCGGAGGGCGAGGTTCATGTCCCCAGGCGGTGCGCCGAAAAGCTGTGACCCGCCTGTGACCCGGCCTTCCGGCCCGTGACCCGCTCTAACGCAAGTACCTGACGAGAAATGTGAATTGGTGGCTGGGGGACCTGGATTCGAACCAAGACTAGCGGAGTCAGAGTCCGCTGTTCTACCATTAAACTATCCCCCAAGACTCCCGAGCGGCATCAGTCGCTGCACTCGGAAATCGTCCGGTCCCGAAACGTGTTCCGGGATCGGGGTCGGCGGCGGTTCTTTTAGCGAGTCTCCGTCCTCGGGTCTAGGGGGTCTGTGGCAGGCGCGCGATGCGGGGGCCGACCGGCATCCTGCCGCTCGTGGCCGGATGGGTGCCAGGGCGATGGCGGGTGGGCAGCGGGGGCGCCGCGAGCGCGGGCCGTTGGTCGCGAGCTTGGTGGCCAGTGCTTCCGTCGACAGCCGCTCGCTTGACCCTGCACGGGCCTGGTAGCTATATCCAATATGATACAGCACGGCGCCGTCGCGCGATCCTCGACCCGGTCGGTCGACCGGGTCGCCCGGACGGGCGCCGCCCAGCAGGAGTGCCCGTCATGATTCGTCCGCTCGTCCATGCCCTGGTCGGGGCGCTGCTCGCCGTGTCGACCGGCTTCACCGCGGCGGCTCAGGACAGTGCGCCCGTCACGGTGTTCGCCGCCGCCTCGTTGCAGAACGCGCTGAACGACATCGCCAAGCAGTTCACCGCGGAGACCAAGCAGCCGGTGCGGTTCTCCTACGCGGCCTCCTCGACGCTCGCGCGCCAGATGGAGCAGGGCGCGCCGGCCGACCTGTTCGCCTCCGCCGACCTCGAATGGATGGACTGGGCCGAGCAGAAGAAGCTGATCGATCCGAAGTCGCGCGTCAGCCTTCTCGGCAACCGCCTCGTCGTGGTGGCGCCGACCGACGGCAAGCTTGCCACGGTCGATCTCACCAAGGACGGCCTGAAGGCGGCGCTCGGCGACGGCCGGCTCGCCACCGGCGCGGTCGCCTCGGTGCCGGTGGGCAAGTACGCCAAGGCGGCGCTGCAGACGCTCGGCCTGTGGGGCGAGGTCGAGCCGAATCTCGCCCAGGCGGAGAGCGTGCGGGCCGCGCTGGTGCTGGTGGCGCGTGGCGAGGCGTCGCTCGGCATCGTCTACGAGACCGACGCCAAGGTCGAGCCGCGCGTAAAAGTGGTCGCCGTGCTCCCGGCCGACTCGCACGCCCCGATCGTCTACCCGTTCGCCCTGACCGCGACCGCCAAGGGCGACGCCCCGGCGAAGTTCCTGGCCTATCTCTCGCAGCCCAAGGCCCGTGCCGTGTTCGAGGCGGGCGGCTTCACGGTGCTGAAGCCGGCCGGGCACTGAGCCCGGCCGCCGGTCCGTCCCGCGCCGCGGCGTCGCGCCGCCGGGGCGGGCCTTTGCGTCGCCGCGTCGGATTTGCTTCAAGGGCGGCGGCCGGGAATGGGCGCGCCGACGCCGCGCTCCGGCCGTGCCCTGAAGGCCCGCCGGAGGTTCGATGTCCCGTCTGTCCGTCCCGTCCCTGCAGGTGCCTGCGGGCGCGCTCGCTCCGGCGCTGCCGCCGCGCCGCCGTGCCGCGCTGGCACTCGCGGCGATCCTCGGCACCGGCGTCGTGGTCGGCCTCGTGTTCGGGCTGTGGCCGCGGCTCGATCTCGCCGTGACGTCGCTCGCCTTCGATCCGGCGCTGCGCCTGTTCGCCTACACCTACACGCCGTCCCTGCAGGCGATCCGCGACGTCAACGACACCATCGTGCGGGCCGTCGCGATTTCCGCCGGCGTGATCCTGATCCTGTGGCTCGCCGCCCCGCGGGTCGCCGCGGCACGGCTGCCGCAGGCGCTGTCGCTGCGCGCCGCGCTGTTCGTGCTGGCGACCCTCGTGGTGGCGCCCGGGCTGATCATCAACGGCATCCTCAAGCCCTTCGGCGGGCGGCCGCGGCCGATCGAGGTGACGCAGTTCGGCGGCACGCTCGATTTCGTGCCGTGGTGGAGCCCGTTCGGCCGCTGCGATTCGAACTGCTCGTTCGCGTCGGGCGAGATGTCGAGCGCGATGTGGCTGCTCGCCGTCGCGGTGCTGCTGCCGCCACGCTGGCGCCCGCTCGGCATCGTCGCGGTGCTCGCCTGGGCGCTCGCGGTCGGCGGCGTGCGCATCGCCATGGGCGGGCATTTCACGTCCGACGTGCTGATGTCGGCGGTCATCACGGCGCTGACCGTGTGGGTGCTGCACGCCCTGATCCTGCGGCCGGGCGAGCGGACCGCCTGACGATCAGTCGGTCACGGCCACGGGCACACGGCGAGCGGCGGCAGCGGGTCCTTCGGGCCGGTGAGCCGGAAGGCGTGGAAGCCGCGCGGGCCGCCCGTGCCTTCGCCGGTGCGGGTGATGCCGAGCGGCTCGACGGTCGCCACATGCGGCCTTATGCGCGCCTCGTCGCGGCACACCGTCACCAGCAGCACCGGCCCGGCGGTCTGCGGACCATACGGCGTGCCGAGATCGAACGAGGGAATCTCCTCGGTCCGCCACGACAGCACCGGGATCCCTTCGTCGCGCAGATAGTAGAGGAGGGCGCCGAGGTCGCCGCGGGAATCGCTGACGATCGCGGTCGCCCCGGCGGCGCGTGCCGCGGCCCCGGCCTTCTCCGCGAAGTCGCGCCAGCCGAGCGTGCGCGAATACGGGTTGGGGTTCTTCAGCAAAGGCAGCGCGACGCGGTCGGCGACCACGTCGCCGACCAGCAGCAGCGCTTGCGTCACCGCGCCGATCACCAGGCTCGCGGTGATCCAGCCGAAGGCGCGCTCGCGCACCAGCGTCGCCGCGGCGACGACGACGCCGGACACGAAGGCGACGGCGGCCCAGTTCGCATAGGCGTGCACGGTGACGGCGAAGGCGGTGACGAGCGCGACCGGGAACAGCGAGAAGGCGATCATCACCCGGTCGGCCTCGGGGAGGCGCCCGCGGAAAAGCCGCACCGTGACGACGATCATCACGGCGAAGATGACGGGTCCGAACACGCCGAATTGCGCGCCGAGGAACTCGAGCGCCCGCAGCGCGCTCCAGCGCACCTCCTCGCCGATGACGAGGCCGCCGGTGTGCTTGAACGTGATGAAGCCGGTCGCGGCGTTCCAGATCAGGTTGGGCGAGACGACGACGAGCGCGACGAGAAGCGCCACCCACAGATGCGGGCCGCGCAGCAGCGCGCGGGCGCGCGGGCTGACGATCGCCGCGATGACGATGCCGGGCACGATGTAGATCATCGCGTATTTGGCGAGCAGCCCGAGGCCGGTGGCGACGCCCATCAGGAGCGCGTGGCGCCAGCGTGGTGCCTCGAGGAGCTTCACATAGGCGTAGAGCGCCACGGCCCAGAAGAACAGCAGCGGCACGTCGGTCGAGACGATGCGCGACGAGAACGCCGCGCCGGTGGTCAGCGCCGTCATCAGCGCGGCCCAGAAGCCGGTGCGCTCGTCGTAGAGGGCGCGGCCGATCGCGTACACGACGAGGCTGGTGCCGCAATAGAAGATCGGCGCCGGCGCCCGCACGCACCATTCGGCCTCGCCGCAGACGCGCTCGGCGCCGAAGATGATCCAGGCGAGCAGCGGCGGCTTCGAGTAGTAGCCGAAGGCGAGGTTCTGGGCCCACGACCAGTACTGCGCCTCGTCGTAGAAGAGGTCGACGATCGAGTAGCGCAGCCCGACGAGCCGCAGTGCGGTGAGCGCCAGCAGGATGACGACCAGCAGCGGGAGATGGTCGAGCGGCTTGCGGGGCGCCGCGAGATCGCCCGTCGCGGGTCGCACGGCGTCGATCGGGGTCTTCAGGGGGAGGGCGCTTCGCATGGATCCGGTCGCGGCGTTGTCGGGCCGCCCCGTCTACCAGCCGCCTCCGGGCGATTCAATGAAGGGGGGGCGCGGGCGTGGTCGTCCCGGGGCGTGCGTACCCCGGACAAGGCGCAGCAGGCCAAAGGCCTGATGCGCCGCAGAGCCGGGGCCCAGGGACGTCAAAGACAGACGCCTGCCGGTCTCGCCCTCCGAGCCGCCCGTCGTAGCGCTCCTGGGTCCCGGCTCACGGTGCACCGCTGCGCGTCGCACCGCGTCCGGGACACGGGCGCAGTGCACAGGCCGGGATCCGGGGCGGCCTGCAAGGCCGAACCCGGATCCCGGCCCAGCATGCGGTGTTCGCCGCTGGATTCCGGGTTCGCGCCGGAGCCTGCGCCCGGACGGCGCGAAGCGCCGATCCGGGTGGCGCGCCCCGGAATGACGGCGAGATACGGACCGCTGCCGTGCCTCACCCCCTGCGGGAAATGTCGACGCCCGACTCGGTGGCGATGTCGACGTCCTTGGTGTCGCGCAGGAAGATGGCGCCGACCAGCACGGTCATGCCGGCGACGGCGATCGGGTACCACAGGCCGGCATAGATATCGCCCGTGGAGGCGACGATCGCGGTGGCGAGGAGCGGCAGCATGCCGCCAAACCAGCCGTTGCCGATGTGGTAGGGCAGCGACATCGAGGTGTAGCGGATGCGGGTCGGGAACATCTCGACCAGGAACGCCGCCATCGGTGCGTAGACCATGACGACGTAGAGCACCATCACGAGCAGCACGAGCTCCGCCATCACCCAGTCGACCTTCGCCGGGTCGGCGTAGGGCGGGTAGCCGGCGGTCGCGAAGGCCGCCTCCCAGCGCGGCTGGTCCCAGCCCTCGACCCGCGTGTCGCCGATGATCAGCGTCACCGGCCCGCCCGGCGCGTCGGCCTTCTGGAACGAGACGCCGCGCTTGGTGACGAAGTCCTGGGCGCGGTCGCAGTCGGAGAAGTCCGACCACGGCCCGACGAAGACGTGGACGCGGCAGTCCGTCCGGTCGGCCGAGATGGTGATGGTCGAGCGCGCCTGGAAGGCCGCGAGGTCGGGGTTCACGGCCTGCGTCAGCACCTGGAACAGCGGGATGTAGGTCGCGGCGGCGAGCAGGCAGCCGAGCAGGATGATCTTCAGCCGGCCGACCCGGTCGGACAGCCATCCGAACGCGATGAACAGCGGCGTGCCGACCAGCAGGGACAGGCCGACCAGCATGTAGGCGAGCACGTAGTCGAGCTGCAGCGTGATCTGCAGGAAGAACAGCGCGTAGAACTGGCCCGTGTACCAGACGACGCCCTGGCCGGCCGTCGCGCCGAGCAGCGCCAGCATCACGTACTTGTTGTTCGGCCAGCGGAAGAAGCTCTCGGTCAGCGGCGCCTTGGAGCCTTTGCCCTCCTCCTTCATGCGCTGGAAGATCGGCGTCTCGTTGAGCCGCAGCCGGATCCAGATCGACAGCACGAGGAGCGCCAGCGAGACGACGAAGGGAATGCGCCAGCCCCACGAGGCGAAGCTGTCGGCGTCCATGGCGAGGCGGGCGATGCCGATCACCAAGAGCGCCAGGAAGAAGCCGAGCGTCGCCGTCGTCTGGATGAAGCTCGTGGCGAAGCCGCGGTTGCGCGGCCGCGCGTGCTCGGCCACGTAGGTCGCCGCCCCGCCGTATTCGCCGCCGAGCGCCAGGCCCTGGATCAGGCGCAGCCCGACGAGCAGCAAGGGCGCGGCCCAGCCGATGGTGTCGAAGGTCGGCAGAAGGCCGACCAGGAAGGTCGCCCCGCCCATCACGAAGATGGTGACCAGGAACGTGTACTTGCGCCCGACCAGGTCGCCGATGCGGCCGAACACCAGGGCGCCGAACGGCCGCACCAGGAAGCCCGCCGCATAGGTCGCGAAGGCGGAGAGCAGGGCGGCCGTGTCGTTGCCGGGCGGAAAGAACAGCGCGGCGAAGAACGGCGCCAGCGTCGCGTAGAGATAGAAGTCGTACCACTCGAAGACGGTGCCGAGCGACGAGGCGAAGATGACGAACTTCTCGTCCTTCGTCATGCCGGCGCCGCGCGCCGAAATCCGGCTCCTGTGCATCGTCTCGTGCCTCGGCGTTTCCGATCTGTGGTTTCTTGGGGTTGGGACCGTCCGGCCGAACCGGCTCGTCCGACCCAAGGTGTAGGACGCGCGGGGCCGAAAAGTCTCTCCGGATCTTCGCGGGATAGTCGAAAGTCGAAGCGGCCGCCGCGCGCCGCAGGCCGCGGCCGCTCGTCCGGCGCCGGCCCGGCGCGACGCGCGCGCCCTCGTGCAGGCCGGGAAAGGTCTGGAATCGTTAGGGTTAAAGGGTGAAATCGCGGCTCCTGCGAGGTGAACCGAGGGGAATCTCAAAAGTTGTCCGCTGTGGTGGACGAGCGGGCGGGATCCGCGCGGGGGATGTCGCGCGACGTCTCGTGGCGCGACGACCGACGCACCGATGGGCGGCAGGAGGGGGCATGGATCGCAGGCGGATCATCGAAGCGGGGCTCGTCGGGCTCGCTCTCTCGACGGCCGTCGTCGCGACGTCCACGGTCGCCCAGGACAACGGACCGGTGATCGTGATTCCGGGCCGGCGCGACGTCCCGGTCTTCGTCAACGGGCGCGAGGCGTCCTATGCGGTCGTCGAAGGCGACTGGGGGCTCTACCGGGCCGGCTGGATCGGGCCGACCGTCATCCAGCCGCTGTGCTGCAGTCCCGGACCGAATGTCGGGCGCCACCGCCCGTATTATCCGAGCTCGGGCGAGCTGCCGCGGCTCGGCCGGCTCGAATACGATCCCGACAAGGGCAAGCCGCCGAAGCCGGCGGAGGCGTTCCATCAGTCGTGGCAGGCGAAGTCGGACGACAATCCGGTCACGCTGATGCCGCCCGACTATTCGTACAACATGCCGGGCGGCCTCGTGGTGACGCCGCCTTGGGGCGGGCCGGGTCCGGCGCCGGGGCCGGGTCCGTGGCCGCCACCGCGGCCGCGGAACGGCGGCGGGGGACGGCGGTGAGCCGTCGGACCGGCCAGGGCGGCGCGGCGAAGCGGCCGCTTTCCGTGCCGGCGGGTCCGGCGTAGGGTTTTCGTCGGTGGCGGAGTCGAGTCCGCCGACCGCAGTGACGACCAGAGGGACGGGTCATGCGTCGCAGCGTTCAGGGTCTGAGGTTCGGGGTCGTCGCCGCGGCGGCCATCGGAGCCGTCACGGTGGTCGGAAGCGGAGCGGCGTTGGCCCAGGGCTGTTGCGTCGGTGGACCCGTGGTCGTCTACGGCGCCGCGCCGGTGCCGCCGGCGGTGCCGCCCACCGGCTACATCCTCGACCCCTCCGATGCGCGCCGTCCCATGTACGTGGTCGACCAGGGCCCGCTCTATCGCGGCCCCGGCATCTATGCGGTGCCGACCTTCTCGGAGGGCGGCTACGCCTACACGATCCGCTATCCTTATACCTGGGGGCCGGCCCACCGGCCCTACAAGCGATGGTACGGGCCGCGTCGCTACGGCTATGTCGGCCCGAGCGATCTCGGCGTCGCCGAGCGGGTCGCCGGGGCGCCCCCTTACGGCGCCTACGAGGTGCGGCCGGCGCCGCGCGCCAAGGTGATCGACGTCACCCGGGTCGCCCGCGCCGAGGTGATCGACGGCCCGGCGAGCGATCCTGTCGCCACCGGCTCGGTGCCGAAACGTCCGGCCCCGAAGGCGGCGCCGCGCGCGCCCGGCCGCTGAGGATCGACGGAGCCGACACCTCGCGTGGGCTACTATTGGCGCCAGGCCCGGATCCTGCTGCATCACGCCGTCTACGACCGCACGCGTGACGCGCTCGAGCGCTGGCCGAGCGGGCGTGCCCGCACGGTCGCGGCGGCCGACATCGTCGGGGCGCCCGCGGCGTTGCAGGACCGCCGCTACGAGGCCTTTCCGCGCCTGCCGCTCCTGTGGGCGCTCGACGCGCTGGCGATCGATCCGGCCGAGACCACCTTCGTGGACTACGGAGCGGGGCGCGGCCGGATGCTGCTCGCCGCGGCCGGGCGGCCGTTCCGCCGCTGCGTCGGGGTGGAGTTCTCGGCCAGCCTGGTGGCCGAGGCGCGTGACAACATTTCCGCCTGGCCGGCCGAGCGCCTCGCCTGCCGCGATCTCTCGGTCGTGCATGCGGACGCGGCCGATTACGTGCCGCCCGCCGGCGACCTCGTGCTGTTCTTCTACAACCCGTTCGCCCGCGAGGTGCTCGACCGCGTCGCCGACCGGCTCGAGGAGGCGGCCGCGGCCGAGCCGCGAAACATCCGGATCGTCTACGTCAATCCGCGCGGCTGGGCGCTGTTCTTCGGACGGCCGGCGTTCCGCCGGCTCGCCGTCCCCCTCGCGGCGCGGGCGAAGCTCGCACTCCTCGGTGCCGGGCCGATCGCGTTCTTCACGGTCGAGCCGTCGTGAGGCGGCCCGTTCGGCCGGGCGGCGCGCCGGCCGGCCCGGTCAGGCGCCGGCCTTCAGCCGCGTGTGGGCGACATAGAGGGCGAGCGCCGTCGCGTTCGACACGTTGAGGCTGGTGATCTGGCCCGGCAGGTCGATGCGGGCGACCGCGTCGCAGGTCTGCCGGGTGAGCTGGCGCAGGCCCTTGCCCTCGGCGCCGAGCACCAGCGCCAGGGGGCCGCGCAGGGGCGTGTCGGCGAGATCGGCCGTCCCCTCGCTGTCGAGCCCGACCGTCATCCAGCCGTTGTCCTTCAGCGCCGTGAGCGCCCGCGCGAGGTTGCCCACCGTGACGATCGGCACGATGTCGAGGGCGCCGGACGCGGCCTTGGCGAGCACGCCGGTCGCCTCCGGGCTGTGGCGCGCCGTGGTGACGACGGCGGCGACCGCGAAGGCGGCGGCCGAGCGCATGATGGCGCCGACATTGTGCGGATCGGTGATCTGGTCGAGCACCAGCACCAGCCCCTCGGCCGGCAGCTCGGAGATGTCGGGCGACTCGAGCGGGTCGGCCTCGGCGAGCAGGCCCTGATGCACCGCCTCGGGGCCGACGATCGCGGCGATCTCGTCGGGCCGCACCAGGGTCGGAGCGACCGGGGTCGACACGCCCTCCTCGGCGAGGCGGTGGGCGGCATTCTCGGTGGCCAGCAGGCGGCGGAAGCGCCGCGCCGGATTCTCCAGCGCCGCCTTCACGGTGTGCCAGCCGTAGAGAATCGCCGGGCCGTCGCCGCGCGACTCGGGCCGGCCGCGCCGGGCGAAGGCCGCCTTCTTGCGCGAGCCGTCCTTTGGGAACCGATTCTTGCGGTCCTTGCCGGGCCCGGCCTTGCGCGTGTCGTCCCGGCGCGTGTCGTCCCTGCGGGGTTCGTCCTTGCGATCGTTCTTGCTGGCCCAGGGCGTCACCGCGCCGGCGGCGCGCCCGCCCTCCGGCCGCCCGCCTTCGGGCCGCCACGGCCGCTTACCGCCGGATCCGGCTCCGGCCGACCCGGATCCGGATCGGAACGGCTTATGCGGGCGGTCGCGGTCGGTCATGGTCGGGTCCGGCTCGGGTCTCTGGAACGGATGGGTCGGGACTGCATAGCGGGGCAGGGCGCACGGCGCCACTGCGGCATTGCCGAAGGTTCCGCGGCTGTCGAGCGACGGGGCCGCCCGGACCGTCCGCGAGACTGTGCGGACCGGCTTTGCGGACCGGGCTTTTTCGTGTTGACACCCGGGGGAGGGCCACCCATAAGAACGGCCCGACGCGCGGCGCACCCGCCGGTCTTCCGGACACCTCGACCGTGGTCCGGACCGTGGACCGAGACGCTGCCGAGCGCGACGTGGGGGAGTGTCCCGAGCGGCAAAGGGGGCGGACTGTAAATCCGCTGGCTATGCCTTCGTAGGTTCGAGTCCTACCTCCCCCACCATCCGCTTTCTAACACCCTGAATTCAATGACATAATTGAGCTGCCTCCCGCACCATTGCGAGGTTGCGGGAACTGTCGCGCGCAAAATCGAATGGCACGGCGCGCAAGATCAGGTGGCAGCGGTTCCGGTTTGGATGAAGCGCGCCTTCGAAGGCGGGTCTCGACGGGCGCGAGGCTGATGCCCTCGAGCGGCATCGCCGCGACCGGCCGTGCCGGCCGGTGCTTCGCCCATCGTCGACGCGGTCCAGCCCGGCGCACCGTTCGGGTCGCGTGTGTTGCGCCGGCGTTACCGCCCGTCGGGCGTCCCCCTGCTAGCCTGACGGTGTGGATTCGCAGGGGCTCGTCATGATCCGACAGGTGGTCCCGGTGCTCGCGGGACTGCCGCTCGCAACGACGGCGCAGGCGGCCGATCTCGCCGTGAGGGCGCCGCCGCCGCCTGCGCCGAGCTGGACCGGCGTCTATGTCGGGGCGACGTTCGGCGGCGCTTGGGCCGACCGTGACCTGCGCCTCTTCGGCAACGATCTCCCGGCCACCAACCGGCTCGCCGCGATCAGCAACTTCGTTGGCAATCAGCCGGTCGTGGCGCCGGGCTTTTCGGCCGGTTTGATCACGGGCGGCCTGGAGGCCGGCTTCGACGTGCAGGCCAGCGCCGCCGTGGTGGCCGGCTTCGTCGCCGACGTCAGTCTGATGTCGCTCGAAGGCAGCGGCGTTGGCACCAGCGCTCTGTTTCCGCCGAGCTACACCCAGACGCTCACCGCCGATCAAAAGGTCGACTGGTGGGGCACCCTGCGGGCGCGGGTCGGCTGGCTCGCCACCGACAACCTGCTGCTCTACGCCACCGGCGGCCTCGCCTACGGACAGGTCGAGCGGTCCGCCGCCTACCGGTTCGACGGGCCGCCCGGGGCGATCGCCGGCGGCGTCGGCGGCGTGTCGTATCGGTGCCCGGCGCCGGGCCAGACCTGCTTCGCGGGATCGGCGTCGGGAGTCGAGCTTGGGTTCACGGCCGGAGCCGGAGCCGAGTTGCTCATCGCCCGGCAATGGAGCCTCAAGGCGGAGTATCTCTATGTGAGCCTGGGCCGCGCCTCGGTCGATGCCGTCGCGCTCACGCTCCTGAACGCGTCCGACCGGGCGAGCTCCTTCACCGCCGACTTCGGCCGGACCGATTTCCAGGTGGCCCGCGGCGGCATCGTCTACCGCTTCTGAGGCCAGACCCGGGCCGCCGCGGAAGGTCGACCGCCCTGGCCGGATGCGGCGGCGGGGCGCCGGGCCCGGACGGCGTCGTCAGCGTGACCGGCGCCCCGCCGGGCGATCGTGACATTCCGGGCGGCGGATGCCGGAACGCGGCTCCGCCCATTCTTGGCCACGCCGCTCGGCCCGCCGCGATGGCGGCGTCCAGGAGCGGCCGGCCGGTGCGCCTCAACGGCGATGCTTGCTGCGGGCCGATGTCGACTCGGTGCTGTCGATGAGCCCGAAGGCCTCGAGGCTTTCGCGGGCCCGCTCGGACACGGCGGCCGGGTGACGGCGGAAGGTGTCGAGGATCGCCAGCAGCGCGGTGGGCGGATCGTCGGACTTCGGGTTCGGGGTCGGGCTCATGGGGGTGCCTCGTTTGGTCTCTCTATCTGTGAGTGCCTGCTGTCGACAGGTTCTAAGGTGGCTTCGGGTTACCAGGATCGTCCGAGCCGTCAAGTCTCCGCTTGACGGATCACCGCAATGCAAAGAGATCATGCCGGCAAATTCGCCTTTGCCGACAAGCACGCATGCACTCGCTGCATTCCCACTGTGCGAAGACTTGCACAGCTTCGTAAAACACAGCTTACGGACCTAGACTACGTCCGGGCACAGTTTTGGACCACCCGGGTCGGTTTTCGGATTTATTTGCGGCGCACCCTGGACCGACTCGCCGGGCCTGGCCCGCCGCGGCCCGCCACGCGCCGGGTTTTGCCCGGGAGCCTCCCGGACCCGGCGGCCCGCCGGCGGCCGATGCGCGAGGGCCCGTTCACACCCGCCCGAGACCGGTGAGCACCGGGGTAGGGGGCGTGGGGCGGACCGTGGCCCTTTTGGCGCGCGCGGGTGGGAGCCCGACGCAGTTGCCGTACCGGTCGGCGGGCGGGACGCCATCGAGGGCGCGCGCGGGCCGGTCGACGCCGCGTCGGATCGCGAGCCTGCGACCCGGAAAAAGCGCCTCTCGAGGACAGCCTCGCGGCGGGCCCGACGGGGGCCGCGCCGAAGCGCTGCGGCGCGCGCGAGCGGCCGCCAGCGACGGTCCGGAGGAGCGGCTGCACCAGGGTTGAAGTCGCCCCGGTCTTGTGCGAGAAGCCGACCGTGCCGCAAAGGCCGCGTCCGGCCACCGCAAGGCGACCGTGAACGCTGCGGCGGGTGTAGCTCAATGGTAGAGCAACAGCCTTCCAAGCTGATGACGAGGGTTCGATTCCCTTCACCCGCTCCAGTTCTTTTTCCGGACCCAAATCAATCACGTGGTGTGCGGCTGGCGGTGGGTTCCGTGACGGATTCGGCAAAGGTCGGTGTGGCGGTGCTGTAACCGCTGACCCGCCCTCGCGGCGATCCCGCGGTGGCTTCCGCGGAGGTGCGAACGCGCGAGGGATCGGGCGCTGCCTTCGGACGCTCAGCTCGGTCGTCGAGGTTCGGCACGATAGGCGCCTTCGGGCATGGGCTCGGCAACGGATCGGGCTTTGCGGCGCGTTGCGCCGTGTCGGGGTACGCGCGCGCGACGCGGTCGTCCGGGTCACCTCGCTGACGGCTCACGCCGGCCCGCCAGCTGGAGGCCGTCGCGGATGTTGAGGCCGATCAGGGCGAGGTTGACGGGGCCGGCCAGGAGCTCGAGCGCCTGCACGGCCTGGAACGTCGGCCCGAAGTCGCCCCGCGCCGACAGCACCGCGAGCGTGACGGCGCAGGGGACCAGGATCAGCACGCCGTTCGCCGCGATCACCGGCATGCGGCGCTGCTTGGCGCGGATCGCGGGCGTGGTGCTCCACGCGGTGGCGTTCGATCGGAAGGCGGCACCGCCGGCGAGGCGGAACCCGGACAGACCCGTGACGGCGAGGATGGGCACCAGCAGCAGGAGCGCCCAGGCGATCGCCTGCTTGACCGCGGCGACGGTTCCGAGATCGGCGAGCAGCTCCGACCAGACCGTGGTGGTCCAGAAGGTCAGGATGGTCAGGAACGCGGCCGTCCCGGCGAGGCCGTGGACGACGGGCAGGGCGCCGACGGGAGCCGGGCGGCTGGCGGTCGCGGACATGGCAGTCTCCTCCTGTCGCAAGGGATCGGGTCAGGTGGTGTCCGGGACGGTCTCGCCAGCCGCGCCGGACCGGGTCTCGGGCCCGGTCTCGTCGCCGGCGGCGAGGGCCGCCTCCAGCCGCGCCACGAGGGTGCGCATGACGGCGGTGGCGCCGACGATGTCGTCCGCCGACAGGCCGTCGGCGATGAGCCCGTCGGCGAGGCCGTTCGACCAGCCGACATGGCGCAGGATCGCGGCGTCGTAGGTGGCGCGGCCGTGCGCCGACAGCACGACCAGCTTGGCGCGGCGGTGGTGCGGGTTGGCGGCGAAGCCGACCAGCCCCTCGGCCGCCATCACGTCGACGACGCGCTGCACCGACTGGCGCGTGAGGCCCATGTCGCGGGCGATATGGGCGACCGGGGCGCCGCGCCCGGCCATCGCGATGGCGCCGAGGACCTGCCAGCGCGCGCTGGTCAGGCCGATCGGCGCGACCAGCCGGTCGCCGGCGGCGAGCAGGCGGCCGTTGAGCCGGAAGGTCTCCAGCATCAGCGCCGTGAGGGCATCGCCCTCGGAGGTCTGGGTCTCGTGGAAGCGTCCTAACATGACAGGATGCAAACATAACGACAGTATGCTGTCAATAAGCTGGCAGGGGCGTGACCCGGCCCGGCGCGGGTCGGTGCTGGCTATTCGGGGCGTGGTGTGGGACAGGGGCGCATGACGCCTTCAGCCCGCATCGCCGCCGCCATTGCGGTCCTCGCCGACATCGAGGCCCGCCGCCGTCCCGCCGCCGACGCCCTCAAGGACTGGGGCCTGTCGCACCGCTTCGCCGGGTCCGGCGACCGCGCCGCGATCGCCGGCCTCGTCTACGACGCGCTGCGCCGCAAGGCTTCGGCGGCCCATCTCCTGGGCGCGACCACGTCGCGGGCGGTCGTCCTCGGCATGCTGCGGCTGGACCGCGGCCTCGACCTGGCGGCGTTGGAAAAGCTGTTCGATGGCGGCCGTTTCGCCCCGGATCCTCTGACCGCGGACGAACGTGCGGCGGTGTCCGCCGCGACCGACGGCGGCGCGATCGGCGACGCCCCCGCCCATGTCGCCGGCGACTATCCGGAGTGGCTCGACCTGCCGCTCGCCCGGGTGTTCGGCGACGACCGCGTCACCGAGGGGCGGGCGCTGGCGCACCGGGCGCCGCTCGATCTGCGGATCAACACGCTCGCCGCGTCGAAGGAGACGGGACGCGACGCCAACGCTCCGCGGGACAAGGATGCTCTGCGGGACAAGGTTTTGGCCGAGCTCTCGCATCTGAAGCCGCAGCCGACCCGGTGGTCGCCGGTCGGCCTGCGCGTCGCCATCGGGGCGGATGCCAAGAGTCCGCCCGTGCACGCCGAGCCCGCCTTCATCAAGGGCCAGATCGAGGTGCAGGACGAGGGCTCGCAGGTCGCGGCGTTGCTGGCCGCGGCGCGGCCGGGCGAGCAGGTGATCGACCTGTGCGCCGGCGGCGGCGGCAAGACGCTGGCGCTCGCCGCCAGCATGGAGAACAAGGGCCAGCTCTACGCCACCGACCTCGACAAGCGCCGCCTCGCGCCGATCCATGCGCGCCTCGAGCGCGCTGGCGTCCGCGACGTCCAGGTCCGCACGCCGCGCCCCGACATCGACGTGCTCGACGATCTCTCCGGCCGCGCCGACCTGGTGGTGGTCGACGCGCCCTGCACGGGCACCGGGACGTGGCGCCGCAACCCGGACGCCAAGTGGCGGATGCGGCCGGGCTCGCTGTCCGAGCGTCTCGCCCAGCAGAAGACCGTGCTCGACCGCGCCGCCGGCCTGGTGCGGCCGGGCGGCCGCATCGTCTACGTCACCTGCTCACTGCTCGCCGACGAGAACACCGATCAGATCCAGGCCTTTCTCGGCCGCCACCCGGGTTTTGTCCCGGTGCCGCCGGAGAAGACCGTCTCGGTGCTGGGCGACAAGGCGCCGGCCTTCCTCGACTCGGTCCTGACCTTCCCCGAAGGCCTGCTGATGACCCCCCGCCGCACCGGCACGGACGGCTTCTTCGTCGCCGTGCTGCGCCGGGAGGGGTGACGCCCGGCCACGACCTCTCGGCCTCGTGCCCCGGACGACGCGCAGCCGGCCGGAGGCCGGGATGCGTGGCGAGCCGGGGCCCAGGGGCCCGCACGCGAGGAGTATCAGAGAGCAAGTCGCCTGATCGCCCCTGGGTCCCCGTTCGCGTCGCTCCGCGCCGCGCCCGGGACACGGGGCTGCGGCCCAGGCGGCACCGTGCCTCCGGGGCGCCGCCGTTATTCCGCGTCCTTGTCCTTCTCCGCCTTCGCCGTGCCGCCCGGCTGCCAGGCCGCGACCGTCGCGAGGTCGGTCTCCACGCTCCAGCGGCCCGGCTTTCCCGGGCGGGCGGCGGCGTCGGCGAGCAGGGCGCGGAACTCGCTCCGCGGCACCGTGCGGAATCCCATGTCCAGGATGGTGGGCGTCGGCCACTTGCCGTCGTCGAGCAGGAAGCCCCACTGCGCCAGATGCCAGTGCAGCACCGTGAAGCCGATCTTCGAGGTGTTGGGCTCGTGCGAGAACTGCGACTCGGTGAAGAAGGCGCCGCCGGCCGCCACCCCGTAGCCGCCGCCGACCAGCTCGCCCGCCTCGTTCCACACCTCGAAGGAGTGGACATGGCCGGCGTCGAACGCCTCGGCATAGAGCCGCATGATCCGCGGCGTGATCCAGGTGAGATGCCAGCGCCCCGCCCGGCGCCCCGCGCAGGCCGTGATCACGCCCTCGAAGTCGCGGTCGAACGTGACGCTATACCGGCCCTGCCGCATCTGGCGGCGCAGCCGCTTGGCGATGTGCAGCTCGTCGAGCAGCAGGATGCAGCGCTCGGTGGGCGAAATCCATTTCAGCGGCCCGACATGGGCGAACGGGAACAGGCCGCGCCCATAGGCCGCCGTCAGCGTCGCGGGCGAGGCGTCGTCGACGATGCCGCACACCCCGAACGGGTTCACGGTACGGTCCGGATCGGGCAGGCCCGCGGGTCGACCGAGGAGGTCGCGCGCCCACAGCCGCGCCAGGCCCGGCAGTCCTTTCGCACGCGGGCCTTTCAGCGACCAGGCCGTGCCGAGCGCGATGCGCTGAAGCCGCTGGGCGGGGCTTTCCCGGAACAGGGCGCGGCGGCGGGCGTCCGCGTCGGCGCCCGCGTCGGGGCAGGGGGTGGCGACGGCCGGGGACAGGGGCATGGCAGGCTCGCTTCGCGCGCGGGACGGGCGCTCGTCGGCCGGATCATCGCCGGTCCGCCTTTCGGGACTATTACGAAGGAGCGAGCACGACGGAGCGAGACGCCGCTTCGCCCACGATTTCACCGTGGGTTGCGGGCGGCCCGGATTGCGGCGGAGCCCCCGATCCGCTAACCCCAGCGCCATGAAACACGACAAGATCCTCATCGTCGACTTCGGCTCCCAGGTCACCCAGCTCATCGCCCGCCGGGTGCGCGAGGAGGGGGTCTATTCCGAGATCGTGCCCTACCAGAAGGCGGCCGAGGCCTACGCCGCGATGCGCCCGAAGGGCATCATCCTGTCGGGCGGCCCCGCCTCGGTGCACGAGGAGGGGGCGCCGCTGCCGCCGACCTCGCTCTACGAGGCCGGCGTGCCGATCCTCGGCATCTGCTACGGCGAGCAGGCGATGGCCCACCAGCTCGGCGGCCTGGTCGAGGGCGGCCACCACCGCGAGTTCGGCCGCGCCGAGGTGCAGGTCACCGACGAGTGCCTGTTGGTCGACGGCATCTGGCAGGTCGGCGAGAAGTATCCGGTGTGGATGAGCCACGGCGACCGCGTCACCCGCCCACCCGAGGGCTTCAAGGTGGTCGGCACCTCGCCGAACGCGCCGATCGCGATCATCGCCGACGAGACCCGCCATTTCTACGGCACCCAGTTCCACCTCGAGGTGATGCACACGCCGCACGGCGCGCTGCTGCTGCGCAACTTCGTGCGCAAGGTCGCGGGTTGCGAGGGCGACTGGACGATGCGCACCTTCAAGGAGGAGGCGATCGAGAAGCTGCGCGCCCAGGTCGGCGACGGCAAGGTGATCTGCGGCCTCTCGGGCGGCGTCGACTCGGCGGTCGCCGCCGTGCTGCTGCACGAGGCGATCGGCAACCAGCTCACCTGCGTCTTCGTCGACCACGGGCTTCTGCGCCGCGGCGAGGCCAAGCGGGTGATCGCGATGTTCCGCGGCCACTACAACATCCCGCTCGTCCACGTGAACGCGCGCGAGCAGTTTCTTGCCGCGCTCGACGGCGTCACCGACCCGGAAGACAAGCGAAAGATCATCGGCAAGGCTTTCATCGACATCTTCGAGGAGGAGGCCAAGAAGCTCGGCGGCGCCGAGTTTTTGGCACAGGGCACGCTCTATCCGGACGTGATCGAGAGCGTCTCGGCGACCGGCGGCCCGTCGGTGACGATCAAGTCGCACCACAATGTCGGCGGCTTGCCCGAGCGCATGAACATGAAGCTCGTCGAGCCGCTGCGCGAATTGTTCAAGGACGAGGTCCGCGCGCTCGGCCGTGAGCTCGGGCTGCCCGACGTGTTCGTCGGCCGCCACCCGTTCCCGGGCCCCGGCCTCGCGATCCGCTGCCCGGGCGAGATCACGGCCGAGAAGCTGGAGATCCTCCGGTATGCGGACGAGATCTACATCGAGGAGATCCGTCGCGCCGGCCTCTACGACGACATCTGGCAGGCCTTCGCGGTGCTCCTCCCGGTCAAGACCGTCGGCGTGATGGGCGACGGCCGCACCTACGACTACGTCGTCGCGCTGCGCGCCGTCACCTCGACGGACGGCATGACGGCCGACTTCTACCCCTTCGACATGAAGTTTTTAGGCCACGCCGCCACCCGCATCATCAACGAGGTGAAGGGCGTGAACCGCGTGGTCTACGACGTGACGAGCAAGCCGCCCGGGACGATCGAGTGGGAATGATTCAGGCCCATCCGGCGCTATCCCAAAGCACGCCAGAATACGCCGCAACGCACTGATAAAACAAATAAAATAAGCCAAAGACGTTCGGGAACTATCGGTCGGCAGAGATCGCCGCTGACGTACTCCCTGACGGTACGGCTCCCCGTTGCGAAATCTGATTTCATCCGATACCGTCAGCGTCTGGGCACCGTGTGACGGTCTTTTTTGTGACCTAAGATACTGTAATAAAAAGAGATTTAGTCGCTCAGGGTCCAGAAAACGGCCTGACGGTCTTTTTTCGAGGAGGCGGCCCAAATGCTGACGGACTCAGCGCTTAAGCACCTGAAACCAAAAGACAAAATTTATAAGGTGACGGATCGGGACGGCATGTACGTGCTGGTGAAGCCATCCGGGACACTCACCTTTCGGATGGACTACCGGATGAATGGGCGGCGCGAGACCGTCACCTTCGGGAAGTACGGTCCTGCGGGGCTGTCCCTCGCTCGAGCACGAGAGCTGTGCATCGACGCCAAGCGGGCGATCAGCGAGGGACGATCGCCGGCGATCGAAAAGCAGCGGGAGAAGCGTCGGCTCTTGGAAGCGAAGAGCTTTGGTCAGTTCGGCGAGAAATGGCTGACCGCGGGGCCGATGGCGGACAGTACGCGGGCGATGCGCCGGTCAATCTTCGAGCGCGAGCTGCTGCCGAAGTGGCGCAACAGGCTGCTGACCGAGATCACACCGGATGACCTCCGGGCTCTTTGCGGGGCGATCGTCGAGCGGGGCGCGCCCGCCACGGCGATCCACGTCCGCGACATCGTCAAGCAAATCTACGGCTTCGCGATCCTGCACGGGGAGAAGGTCGCCAATCCCGCTGATGATGTGGGGCCGTCCTCGATCGCGACATTCGTGCCGAAGGACCGATCGCTCTCGCCTACTGAGATCAGGATCATGCTCAAGCTGATTGAGAAGGTCGCGACACTGCCGACAATCAGGCTCGGCATGCGCCTCTACCTACAGACCATGGTGCGCAAGAGCGAGCTGCAGGACGCCACGTGGGACGAAGTCGATTTCGAGAATGCCGTGTGGACGATTCCGAAGGAGCGCATGAAGCGTTCGAAGGCGCACAACGTGTATCTGTCGCGGCAAACACTCGACATCATGATCGCGCTGAAGACCTGCGCAGGGAATTCGCGATACCTGTTGCCGTCGCGGTACGACGCGGATGCGCCGATGTCGCGCGCGACGTTCAACCGGGTAACCTACTCGGTTGTTGAACTGGCGAAGAAGGAAGGTCTGCCACTCGAGCCATTCACGGTTCACGATCTCCGAAGGACGGGATCCACGCTGCTCAACGAGCTCGGTTTCAATAGCGACTGGATCGAGAAGTGTCTTGCGCACGAGGATGGTCGTTCGTCACGTGGCGTCTATAACAAGGCGGAGTACGAAGTTCAGCGTCGCCACATGATGCAGGAGTGGTCGGACATTATCGACGCCTGGGTCGCTGGGAAGAAGCGCGTCCCGGTACTCATCCCGCCCTCGATGCCGCTGCTTGAACCCGACCCGGCTCTCGAACAGGGCGCGACCGCCGCTGCCTGACATCAGGAGATTGAGCTCGGGGCACAGGAGTTGATCGACGCGAGGCAAGCCAGGCTTCGACCTCCGCCAAATCCCAGACGACACAGCGTGGCGATAGGGCGAAGCGTCTGGGAAACTCGCCACGCTGTTCCATCTCGTAGATGGTGCTGTCGGCGAGAGGCACCATTTCGCGCAATTGGTGTCGACGGATAGTCCGCTTAATCGGGCCGTCATTCCGCTGAGCCATCTTCGTCTCCTCAATTCCTCCTCTTGAGGAAATGAACGCGATAGGCTCCGAAAGGGAAGGGCGGAAATTCAGACGTGGGATAGCAGGCTACTGTGGCGTACAAAAAGAAAGTTGTCTGGCTGGTGATCGATGCACTCATCTCCAAAAGATGCGGTGCTCTGGAGGTCAGGTCACAAGTTCGAAGTGTGTCGGGTGCGGTGCTTCGTGGTAAGACGACTGGATGCTATGCGCACGGCATTGCATCGCAGGGTAGCGGTCGCAGCCTAGCGTAGGTGGCGCCCCAGCGTAGATGAAACTGATAACTACGTTTTCGCTGGGACGGGATGATAATGCAGCGGATCAGCATCGGATGCCGCCAAGAGCTACCGAGATCCACCTATACTACTGGATAGCTGATCGATGCGATCCCCAGCCCTCCATCTCTCCCGGACCGTCGATCGTGACATCAGATAACTTGCTGTTGCCCCATGGTTTTGTGGAATTTTGCCAAGCAAGATTTTCATGAACGGGTCTCATGAAAGCTATCCGATTTCGGCATCTAACCCGTTTGCGCGTTAGCTCCTACCTTTATGAGACCCCATTCTCTCGAAGGAACCATCATGAAACCATTGGCCGCAGCTCTCATCACCGCAGCACTTTCTGGTGGAGCGGTATTGGCCCAGGATAACAGGTATCCCATCATGTCCAATAACATCGAGCGCGTGGCGCCCGCACTGGAGCGCTACACAACTGAAGGGCTGTTCGGTAAGGTGTGGGGCGACGCGTCGCTTTCGGCACGAGACCGCAGTCTCGTGACTGTCGCGATCCTGATCGCCCGCAATCAGACTGGCGAATTATCGGATTACATCACGCGGGCGCTTAATTCCGGTGTGAGCGCGCGGGAGATTTCCGAGACCATCACGCATCTCGCTTTCTATGCAGGCTGGGGCAACGCCATGTCGGCGGTCGATGCCGCCGCTAAAGCCTTCGAGGCAAAGGGCGTGGCGGCGAACGATCTGCCCGCGATCAAGCCAGAACTTCTGCCTTTAAATCAAGAGGCCGAGAACGTCCGAGAGACGCGTGTCCGATCCGACTTTGGCAACGTATCCCAAGGTGTCGTCGACAACACGCGCGAATTCCTGTTCCGCGATCTATGGCTCCGGCCCGATCTGGCGCCACGCGACCGAAGCCTGATAACGGTCGCAGCTCTCATTGCGTCCGGACAGGTGGCGCAGATGCCGTTCCATCTGAATCGGGCAATGGACAACGGCCTCACACGGGAGGAGGCCGGTGGCGTGCTGGCGCATGCAGCCTTCTACACCGGCTGGCCGAACGTTTTCACGGCTCTTCCGGTCGCCAAACAGGTGTTTGAGAGCCGCAGGAATTGATTCTGCGCCAATCGTCGCCCTTCCGGTTCTAACGCGAGGAAGGGCGGCGCACTTCTGCTATTGATGCGCACGCATCTGACGCGCTGTGAACACGTAATCGGTTGCAGCTTGCGGCTGATGACAAGAGGCGCAGCGCGACCCGTCCTCGCTCATGTTCGGGGTTCGATCCGGGGCGAACTCACGAAACAACCACGCACCAGCTCCCGACACGGATTCCCACGCCTGACGTTTTTCCATGACGATGTAACGGTAGAGTGCGCCGTTGCGATAATCCTCCATCATGATGACCGTACCATCGGGAAGAGGTTGGTTGGCCTTGGCGGCGGCGATCGCCTCGGGAGCCCGTTAAGCTGCCCATCCGAAATATACGACAGGGTACGCTATGGTACTCTATCTATCTGATCTGACTGGATTTTCAAAAAGCCGAGGAGCACGTTGTTATCCGACACTGCGCTGCAATTTCCGCCCGGGTGCTTACGTGGTGCTTACGCGAGAAGTCGGCGTGGCGATCTGAGAGAATGTGATGGCCAAGATCACCAAGAGGGTCGCCGACGCCGCCGAAGTGCGGGAGAAGGACTACGTCATTTGGGATGACGAGTTGCCCGGCTTCGGCCTCCGCGTTTTCACCTCGGGCAAGCGAAGCTACGTCATCCAATATCGTGCAGGTGGTCGCTCGCGTCGCTACACCATAGGCCTTCACGGAGTCTGGACCCCGGAGACGGTCCGTCAGGAGGCGAAGATCCAATTCGGCCGGATCGCGCAGGGCAACAATCCCGCCGAGGAACGGCACCTCGATCACAAGGCGCTCACCGTCAAGGAACTTTGCACATTGTACATGGCGGATCTCGAGGCTGGTCTCATCCTCGGGAAAGGCGGACGGTCAAAGAAGCCGAGCACTATCACCGTCGACGTCGGCCGCATCCACCGGCACATCATCCCGCTGATCGGCATGCGGCGCGTGAAGGATCTGACGAAGGCTGACATTAACAAGGTCCTGAAGGACATCATGGCTGGAAAGACCCGGGTGTCCGTCAAAACCAAAAAACTTCGCGGCAAGGCCATCGTGCGAGGTGGAGCTGGAACCGCAACCCGAACGGTCGGCTTGCTTGGTGGTATTCTCACCTATGCCGTCGAAGCCGGCATCATAGAGAGCAATCCGGCACACGGCATCCGCAAGCCGAAAGACAATGTGCGAACGCGTCGTTTGTCTGAAGCGGAGTATCGCATCCTCGGCCAGATGCTGCGCGACGCGGCGAGGCAAGAAAAATACATTACGACTGTGGACATCATTCGTCAGATTGCTCTGACAGGTTGCCGACGCAGCGAGATGATCCACTTAAAATGGTCGGAGGTCGACAGCGAGGCGAGCTATCTGCGCCTGCATGACAGCAAGGAAGGAAAATCGATTCGCGCAGTCGGTCTGCCGGTCATTGAGTATTTCGATTGCCGGCGCTTGGGCGCCGTTGGCACTTATGTTTTTCCCGGGCAGGGCGAGGACAATGCGTTCGGCAGCTTCTCGAACCACTGGGAGCAGATCTTCAAAAAGTCGCCGCTGTCGGATGTCACGCCGCACGTGCTGCGTCATAGCTTCGCTAGCATCGCGAACGACCTGGGATTCACCGAAGTCACGATCGCAGCCTTGGTAGGCCACTCAAAGGGGTCCGTTACGAGCAAATACATCCACACTCTCGACACGGCGCTCGTGATGGCTGCGGACACGATCGCGGGCTACATCCAAGGCCTGCTCGATGGCATTGAGTTCAAGCACACGGCGTATGCACTTGATCGTGACTCACGAAAGGCGGCACTTGCGCGTTTCTTGAGCAGGGCAGTTGGAGAACAAAGTATCGCGGGCGAAGCTGACGCGCGCTGGGCTGCCTGAATGATCAGATCCTCAAGCGGCTTCTTAGTCTAGTCGATGTCGTCGAGCCCTATGTCCTGCCGGACGCATCCACCGAGGCGGATTTCATGATTTCGTTGTTGGCTGCTCCCCTTCGTTTACGCGCAAAACTGCCTCATCGGCGGCAGTCCTGGTCCATCGGAACGGCACGCCCTCGATCCACATCCGATGCATGATCACCGCCAACCGGCGAGCCACGGCGACTTGAGCGCGCATCTTGCCGCGCCGGCGGGCGACCTCAACGCCCCATCGCTTCAGCCAACTCCAACGCTGCACCCGGGTCAGCAGGACATTGGCTGCCTCGCAGAGTAACGGAGTAACGACCGCATCATCCGATCGCCGCATCGGCTGATTCCGCCACTGCGATCTGTTTCGCCGGAAGCGCATCTTCGGGGAGTGAGGCCAAAATGAGCACCGACAAGAGAGGATTTGGCAAAGCGCGTCGGATCCTCGACAGCCGTGCGGAACGCCAGCGCAGTGACCGGACCCACGCCCGGCACCGTCACCAACAATCGGCAGATGGGATCGGCCTTCACCGCCGCCAGCACCAGGCCGTGAAGGTCGTCCAGACGGCGAACTGTCTCCTGGCGAACCGCGAGAATCGGACCAACGACCCGTTTGAGAAGCTCATCGCCATCCACGAGCTCGCGCACGCGCCGCTCCAGCCGAGCTGCGTCGATTTTGCCAACCTTCAAGCCGAACGCCTTGAGAATGCCGTGCAGATGGTTGTCCAGCATGACCCTGGACTTGACCAGCCTCTCGCGGCTGCATAGCAGCGCTCGCAGCTTGCGGGTCGCTCGGGTCTTGACGTGAACGACGCGATACCAACCGGCCTGCAAACCATCATGCGTCGCAGGCGCCAGCGATCCGGCCTCGAGACCGACCCGTTCGAAACTCAACCCAGTTTGCGTCAACCAGGCGGCGATCGTCTCGGGCTCGGAGCCGACGCGCCCCTCCTTCACGACCTTGCGTTTCTCGTCGACGATGCAGATCGACGTCTCGCTCAACGACACATCAAGTCCGGCATAGTGCTGCTTCACGGGTGTCCTCCATAGGGTTGCTGCACGGCGGATCAAGTGATTCGACCCGCTTCAGCCTGGAGGATCGCCGGCTAACCGTCATCGGGGCCGGGGCGCCAAACAACCCGATTGCCCCATCTCCGAATTTGTGATGCCCAATCATCCACATGGGAGGGAGACTCGAATACAACCGACCAATTGAAAAAAAGGTCGGAGTTTTCCCAACTCCAGTTGGCATATGTTGAGACAAGCAGGAAACGGACACTGCCGCAGCAATCTAACCGAGAATGGAATGCCATGGGAGAGCATTTCTCTACTTCGCCTTCACTTCAACCGTTGCGTCAGCCAGTCGCTGATACAGATTTCGGCGGCGGATGATTGGCCACCAGTCGTATAAAAACGTCTCGATCGGCTTCCAATTGGCGACCCAGCCAAAAATGATGAGACTCTCCTCGAAAACGCGGTTAAGTGGCGGTGGAGCCGTGGCGTGGATAGCCTGACTTGCAACGATGGCAGCCGCTAGCACAGACAAGCCGACTGCAAGGGAACGCCATCCGATCCGAAACGTCTCTCGAAGATCGAAGGATGCCTGCTCGACACGGTGAGTGAAATGTTGCCTTATTCCGGCAGGCACTTCTTGCGCATATGGCTGCGTGAGTTGCGACTCGGAAAGATAGACCACGAGATGGATGGGCTGATTTCTCGGCAACTCACGTGCCCAATTGATAATGAATTCTTCTGCGTCCCGGTCTAGGTCTCGCTCGCGAAACGGATAGGGATCGAGGGTATGAAAGAGTTGCGACATATCCTCGATGCGAACCTCGATCGTGTCGTCCGGCATCTCACCGTTCCGGCGGTGGCAGCATCAGCGGATCCATCAGTTTGACGATTTGCTTTCGGCTCTCTCCATCGACGATCTCCAAGCTCGAAAAGCCGGCCGCGTCCTCGTCCGCAGCCAAGCTCCGGGGCTTATGGATGATGTGATCGAGGTTTTCGAGAGCCACCTCGATGATATCGTCCTTCGGATCATAAGTGACGCCAAAGATGGGAACTTGCTTGGCAGCGATTTGGTCTCCTATAGGCAGGGCAGCGACCTCAATCTGAGCCCGCTTGCCTTCCAGGCCCTTGGAGATTCGATCGCAGTATGATTTCCATTCGCTCTTTTGGAGTTGGCGGATAGGCATTGTTTCAAGCTCCTCGTTGAGTGCACTTGTTGAATTCTAAAACCAGACTCAGAGACCTTCAGGCGCGCCCGCAATAGCAAAAGTCAGAACGTCGGTCGAAAATGTCGTCTTTGCGGTATGTCTAACCAAATCCGGCTCGATCGATTCGATCCTATTCCGCCATTGTTGAATGTAGTCGATACCTTGCGCCATGCGTTGTACAGCAAGAAGTTTTGCGGAAATGGCCGAAGTGCCATCCATCGATACGGGCAACATGTCCTTGAGATAGGACTTTGCCGCTGCGATTTCTTCATCTGAAATATCTCCTTGAGCCGCACGGCGCCACACCGCCTGAACTGTTTCGATGGCGGTTTTTGCCTTGGCGTTTTCGGTCGCAAACCGACCGATGAGAAGATCGGCTTGCAAAAGCGTCTCCGCGGCCGTGCGAATTGAGTACACGAGCCCCTTCCGCTCTCGCAGTTCGACGAACAGGCGCGACGTCAGCGTGCCACCTCCCAAGATATGATTAAGCACAAGCAATGGAAAATACTCCGTCGACGTTGGAGAGGCGCCCGGGTGACCGAAAACGCATGCGGATTGCGGGAAAGGCAAACGGACAGCGACCGGCGAAAATATTTGATATTCGGCCTTCGCGAGAGCGCTTATTCCTTGTTTCTTCGACGCATTTTGGAAACCGCGATCAAGCAAGTCCGCCAACTCGGCGGCACTCACGTCGCCTGCCGCTGCCACAACGAGTTTTGCATTCGACAACCGAGACTGAAAGTGTCGCAAATCAGACGCCATAATGCGCCCATTCGCTTCACGGGAGCCAAGCGGAGGATTTCTGTAGGGATGATCCGGGAAGGCAGCCTTCCACCACGCAAGCGAAGCCGCATAGGCTGGATCATTGTCGAGGCGCGCGAGTTCAGCGTCCCGCTTGATCCTAATCCGTTCAATGGCGTCGAGATCGAAGCGCGGTTGCGATAGAGCCAACCGTAGCAGATCGAATGCACGGTTTCGATGCTCGCGCGTGACCTCAAGACGCCCGACGAGGGCATCTCTGTCCGCGGCAAAGGTTAGCGTGGCTCCAATATCGGCGAGCTGTTCCTGAAAAGTCGTAGCGTCAAATTTACCGGCACCCTCCAGAAACATTTGAGCGGCGAAATTTGCGAGTCCTTGCTTATCGTCAGGATCAGAAGCAGAGCCAACTCCAACCAAGGCAAAGTCGACGACAATGATGGGGAGGTGATGAGATTCTGCTAGCCAAGCCAAGGCTCCAGAAGAGCTGGTAACAGTCCGAATATCTAATGGAAATGCGTGGTGGGTTTGCATAAACATAAAAGCCGTCACCCATAGAATTTTGAAGGCAATTTTTACCCGAGCAGACATGTTTTTACCTGTCGACCAACAGCAACGATGTTACCGACCGCGTCGGCTGGAAGAGATCGCGGGCCGCCACCGCGATGTCGTCAGGGGTCACGGCGGAAATCAAATCTTGCCGTCGCTCAATGTCGGGCAGAGCAGCCCCGGTCGCCAGCGCAGCGCCAACCGCAAGTGCAGCTTTGTAGGTCCCATCGCGGGCTTGCAGGTCGGCCATAATGAGCTTCTGTCTTGCGCGCGTCAGATCGGCAGGATTGTTTGAAATAGTTTTCGCCAAGGCATTGAGCTCCTCGTCGATCGCGCGCTCCAAGTCCTCCAAAGCAACTCCAGGTTTGGGGATGGCATTGATCGCGAACATTGTTTCATCAATCGCGGCGGGGTCGTAGCTCGCGGACACGTCGGCCGCCAATCTGCGCTCCATCACCAGGCGACGATGAAGAATGCCGGTTGGTCCACCGCCAAGCAGTTCGGCCAGAATCTCTATTGCAATTGTCTTGGGTCGATCTGCAGTCCCATGGGAAGGCGCCAAATACAGGCGGAGCCAAAGGGGCCGGCCGACCCGCGGATCCTTCATAACGATGCGCCGCTCCGCAAGCGAGGGCGGTTCGGTGGCGCGTTTACGCGTTACGGCGTAAGCAGCCAGCTTCCCGTAATGCTTGGTCGCAAGATGCCTGAGCTGCTCGAAATCGATGTCGCCGGAAATTACCAAAAGCGCATTACTGGGGGTATACCATCGACGATAGAAAGAAAGTGCGTCTTCTTGAGTCCAAGAGCGAATTTCGTGCATCCAGCCAATGACGGGAATTCCATAGCGATGGTTGAGAAAAAGCGACGCAAGTGCTTGTTCGAGAAGCAATGCTTCCGGATTGTTGTCTGTACGCAAGCGCCGTTCTTCGACAATCACCTCTCGCTCGACAGCGACTTGTTGCGGAGTGAGCGCGAGATTGACCATGCGGTCGGCCTCAAGCTCCATGATTCTCTCAAGGTGGGCAGAGCCTACGGTCGCGTAGTAGGCGGTAAAGTCATAAGATGTGAATGCGTTGAGCTCGCCTCCAACGTCGCCAATGAAGCGGGCATAAGAGTCGCCCGGATTGGTCGGCGTTCCCTTGAACATCAAATGCTCGAAAAAGTGGGCGAGACCCGATTTTCCCGGCTCTTCGTCGGCTGAGCCCACGCGGTACCAAAGCATGTGAGTGACGATCGGCAGACGGCGATCAGGCACATAGATGACCTTCATCCCGTTCGCCAGTTCGAAAATCTGGGAATTTAGCGATCCTGCTTGAGCGACTGTCAGCAAGCTGCTCATTGCCGCAACGCCGATTGTCAATGCCCAAGTCCAAGCGATAGCTGTGAACGACAACCTCGCACGAAGCGCAACGGTAGCGCCCCAGCCTCTCGCCAATGAACTCCAAGAGGACATGGACGATGAACTCAACTTATGTGATCAAGATAAAGAGTGACATGTCTTCGCGCAGCACGTCGAGCGCGGCGACGCGGCCTGCCTCCTGCAGTGCTGCCTGGAACTCCGCAACATTACGCACGGGCTTACGGTTGACGGCGACAATGACGTCGCCGGCGCGCAAGCCACGTGCCGCTGCCGGGCTGCCGGCTTCGACTTCTGCCACAACAACGCCTTGGACCTTGCCGTACATGGGCATGCCCGGACCGATTTCGCGCACGGTCGCGCCACGCAACCGCGGGATGACTGCACCCTTGTCGGTTTGCAATGCGGCCGTTTGAGGAGAGGCTGAGCTCCGCTCGACGCGCGCGCGTAGCCGCCGCTCCGCGCCGTTTCGCAGGATCGTCAACTCAACATCCTCACCGACCCGGGTCAATCCAATGCGGTTGCGCAGATCGGATGCCCCGCGCACCGGCCGCCCGCCGAGGGCGGTCACGACATCTCCTGCCTTTATGCCGGCCTTGTCGGCCGCCGACCCGGGCTCGACCTGCACCACGACGGCACCTTCGCTTGTCCTGGATATATCCATCGCTTTCGCAATATCGGGAGTGAGGTCCTGCACCACGAAACCGAGCCGGCCGCGCTGAACTTCGCCGTAGCGAATGAGCTGATCCATGACGGAGCGAGCCATGTTGCTCGATACCGCAAAGCCGATCCCGACATTTCCGCCGGAGGGTGCAACAATGGCCGTATTGATCCCGATCAGTTCGCCACTGAGGGACACCAGGGCCCCACCGGAATTGCCCGGATTGATCGAGGCGTCGGTCTGGATGAAGTCCTCGTAGCCTTCGGCATTGATGCCGCTGCGCCCAAGTGCGCTCACAATGCCCATCGTCACGGTCTGCCCGAGGCCAAACGGATTGCCGATGGCAAGAGCATAATCACCGACGCGCACCTTATCCGAGTCGGCAAGCGGAAGCTGCGTCAGGCGATCGGCTTCGATTTGCACCAGGGCGATGTCGGTTGCAGAATCGCTGCCGATGAGCTTTGCCTTGAATTGTCGGCGGTCGCGTAGCGTGACGACGATCTCGGTCGCCTTGTCGACGACATGATGATTGGTGATCACGTAACCTTTGCCGGCGTCGATGATAACACCCGAACCCGCGCTCATCTGCGGGGGAATTTTGTCGGGGTCCGGGAGCTCAAAGAATCGGCGAAAAAACGGATCCCGGAGCAGTGGATTATCCTGCACCGGCGATCGCGACAGCACGGAAATATTAACTACCGCGGGCGCCACTTTTTCGACCAGCGGAGCGAGGGTTGGCTGCGACGGAATGAGTGCTGCCTGTTGCGCGACTGCGGGAGCGCTCCCGATCACGGCGGCAAAGCACAGGGTCAGAAGGACAGTTCGCACGTGCATTCTCATCGTAGCCACCTTCATTGAGGGCTTCTGGATCAAGCGCGCCGCACAGTAATCCGCTTTGTGGTGGCCGCTGCTTCCGGCTTTTTTGCAAGCTTGACGGTCAAGACACCATTCTTGAACGTGGCGTTGGCGGAGTCGAGATCGACGGTATCGGGAAGCGGGATGACGCGTTCGACTGAGCCAAAGGTCCGTTCCTGGAGATAATAGTCCTTCTCCTTTTTCTCGATCTCCGATTTTTTCTCGCCGCGAATGGTCAGTACGCCTTCGGCAAGACTGACGTCGATGTCTTTCTCGTCCATGCCGGGCAGTTCCGCCGTGACCTCGATTTCTTTGTCGGTTTCCGAAAGATCTACGCTCGGCATGGAGACCGACCATGCGGAAGATGTTGAGGGCCAGGGCAGATCGAAGCCGCGCCAGAAATTGTCGAACGCGCGGTTGATGTCGCTCTGCAGCGAACGGAGCGGCTCGCCTTGCTGCTCGCGCCGCACCGGCACCTGCCGCTTGCCCCAATTCCATGGGATAAGATCGCGAATCTTCATCTTAGTCCTCCTCCGAGCGGCTATGCGGCGCGCACGTTGATCTTCTTGGCCGGCGATGGCGTGGTCTTCGGCAGGGTCAGCCGCAATACGCCGTCCTTGAATTCGGCATCGATGCGGTCTCCATCGACAAGTTCGGACAGCGTGAATACACGCTCGTAGTTGCCGTCCTCATATTCCGCATGGACCAGCGTATATCCTTGAGGAGCGAACGGCTTGGCGCTGGCGGCGATGGTCAACGTTCGCTTGTCCAGCGTGACGTTGAGACTCTGTGGGTCGGCCCCCGGCATTTCCAGCAGCATGACCACCGCATCCTTGGTCTCGTAGATGTCGGCCGGCGGGAGGAATGTCGGAGCTTGGCTTACAGTTTCGGTTTGCGCTGTTGCGGCTGATGAGTTGTCGGTCATGGAGAAACTCCGCTCGTTCACGCCGGGTTGATCTTAATCTGGCGGGGCTTGTCGGCAGGCGGTCGCGGCAGTTCGAGAATGAGCACGCCACGCTCAAAGCGAGCTGAGGCCTTCTCGGAGTCCACGCGGAAGGGAAGAACAAGCGTCCGGGCAAAAGAGCCGGTCGCGCGCTCCTCGCGGTGTACCGTCGCGTCCTTGCCAGGCGCCGCGGGCTCGCGCTTCCCGCGCAGCGTCACCGTATCCTGGTGCACCGTGATGTCGATCTGGTCGGGTGCAACACCCGGAACTTCAGCAGTGATGATGGCGCCGTCCGCCCCCGCCCAGACGTTGACGGGCGGGTACTCTGCCGGGACGGCCAATCTGAAGCCGCCGAATGCCCGGTTCATTTCTTCCTGAAGTCGGCGCATGTCGCGCGCAACCTCCGGCCATCGGCCGCCGAGCGCTAGATCAGTTAGCATGCCAAAGCTCCCTTTATCCGTTCAGATCAACCAATAGCGCCATCAGGCATCGGCGCCTTGACATCAATGCTGCATTTCCATGGCTCAGCATTGACGATCGTCAATGTGGCCTACGGAGCCAGATGCAATCAATCGTCACAGGTGAAGCGTATCAGGCTTGCATGCAAGGGCATCAGGCGGGCCTGCATATTGGGTCACTGCGCCAAGTCCGAGGGCGATGCGGCTCACGATGCGTAGCAGCGGTCAAGTCGAACAGCTATTAATGACGCTATTCGGCAAGTTGATGGAAGGGGCCTATCATGAGCTACCAGAGTTTTGCAGAAAAAGACGTCAGCTATGATGATTCTGGCCGTCGCCTGTTGTGCTCGTTGAGCACCAATTGGTGGACATTTGTAATTCGCGGCGTGTTGGCATTGCTTCTCTCTGCCCTGGCATTCTGGATGCCAACGCAGGCGTTGCTGGCATTTACGCTCGTTTTTGGTGCTTTCTCGTTTGCCGACGGGGTGTTGGTTTTGATCGCGGCAGTGTACAATATCCGCAAAGGCGAGCGCTGGGGATGGCTTGCCTTCAGCGGCATCCTGGGCGTTCTAACTGGCATTGTGGTGATCGTCTGGCCGCTTACGGCTACGTTGGCGCTCGCGTCGTTTTTATGGGCGAGCATTGCGGTCTGGTCGATCTTTACCGGCGCCTTTGAAATTATTGCCGCCATACGCCTTCGTCATGAAATTAGGGGCGAAATCTGGCTGATTCTCAGCGGAGCGATTTCAGTGGTCCTAGGAGGGATTGTTGTCTGGCTATTCCTGACCAGACCTATTGAAACCTTTGTAGCCGCCGGTTGGCTCTTGGCGACCTACGCCTTGTTTTCTGGCATCATTCTCACGATCCTAGGGCTGAGGCTGCGCCGACTGCGCTGATGGATTAGGTCGAGCCCCCGGATCGCCGAGTGGGCCGCTCGTCTGGCGGCTTTGCGTCGAGCCCCCAACCGTAGCAGAATTGGCGTGTGCGCATCGGCCCGGTAGACCGCGGGCCGGTCAGGGAAAACCAATGGTTCGGGGAGCCTTGCTTGAACGAAGACCCCTACAGCGTGCTCGGCGTCAAGAAGGACGCGAGCCAGGACGATATCCAGAAAGCCTACCGCAAGCTTGCCAAGAAGCTGCACCCCGACCTCAATCCCGGCAACAAGCAGGCCGAGGATCGGTTCAAGGCGGTTTCCGCCGCCTACGACCTCCTGAGCGATCCCGAGAAGCGTGCCCGTTTCGACCGCGGCGAGATCGATGCCTCGGGCCAGGAGCGGCCGCGGCAGCGCTACTATCGGGATTTCGCCGGCGGGGCGGCCGGTGACCATCCTTATGCATCTTCGGAGGGATTCTCCGATTTCAGCGACGAGGGCGATCTGTTTTCCAGCCTGTTCGGCCGGGGTGGCCGGATGAACCTGAAGATGCGCGGGCAGGACGTGCATTACCGCCTGCCCGTTGAGTTCCTAGAGGCGGTCAATGGTGCGAAGCGCCGCATCACGCTCTCCGACGGTTCAACCATCGATATTACCGTGCCGCCTGGCGCGCACGACGGCCAACTTTTGCGGCTTGCCGGAAAGGGGGGCGCGGGTATCGGCGGCGGCCCTACCGGTGACGCCTTCATTGAAATTGTTGTGAAGCCACATCCGCTGTTCACGCGCAAAGGTGACGATATTCATCTGGAACTGCCGGTGTCCATCACCGAAGCTGTACTGGGCGGTAAGATTTCGGTTCCTACCCCGACCGGGGCGGTCACGATGAACGTCCCCAAGGGCTCCAATACAGGCACAGTCCTGCGCCTGCGCGGCAAAGGTGTCGCTCGCGCGGATGGAACGCGGGGGGATGAATACGTCAAATTGAGGGTCGTTCTGCCGGACAAGCCGGACCCGGAGCTGGAAAAATTCGTCCAGAACTGGACGGCCGGCAAAGCCCACGATCCGCGCCGCGGCATGGAGGCGTAGATGCTCGACATCCACGAATTCGTTCTCCGCGTGCGCATCGCTTCCGACATCGTGGAGACCTGGGTCGAGGAAGGATGGCTACGCCCGCAACGTACCGATAAAGGGCTGGCCTTTACGGAAATGGATGTTTCTCGCGCGCAATTGATCCGCGATCTGCGCGAGGACCTGGGGGTCAATCAAGAGGGCGTCGCCATTATTCTTGACCTCATCGACCAGATGCATGGTCTGAGAAAGACGCTTCGCGAATTGTGCGAAGCCGTTGGTGGTCAGCCGACCGATCTGCAGCAGCAAATCCTTGCCGATATGCGCAGTCGGCGGCCGATTCCAATGAAAGGTCCAGAAAGCCCATGACGATGCTCGATTCATCACTGCTGGAGAGGCGCCATGCAGTTCAGTAAGGAAACGACGTTCAACATCTGGTACGTCGTTGCGGCCATTTTTGGCGTGTTGCTGATCCAGCATTTCTGGATCGAGAGCCAGCGCGTCGAGCCCATCCCCTATAGCGAATTCGAGCGTTACCTCGATGATGGAAAGATCAACAACATCGTTGTCGGCAATCAGTTCATCCGCGGTTACTTCAAGGAACCGCGCGAAGGTCGCACGCAATTTGTCACCACGCGGGTCGATCCGGCTTTGGCCCAGAAGCTTGCGGAAAAAGGCGTACGCTTTACTGGCGCCGTCGAAAGCACGTTTCTGCGCGACGTTCTTTCCTGGGTGCTTCCCATCCTGCTTTTCTTCGGCCTGTGGATGTTCGTGTTCCGGCGGATTGCCGAGAAGCAGGGGCTGGGCAATTTCCTGCCGATCGGCAAGAGCAAGGCCAAGGTCTATGTAGAGAAGGATATCAAGGTCACGTTCAACGACGTCGCCGGCGTCGATGAAGCCAAGGAAGAACTGAAGGAGGTCGTCGCTTTTCTGCGGGCGCCGCAGGACTATGGCCGGCTCGGAGCACGCATCCCGAAGGGCGTCCTCCTGGTGGGACCGCCCGGCACCGGCAAGACGTTGCTCGCGCGCGCGATCGCAGGCGAGGCCGGAGTGCCGTTTTTATCGATCAACGGCTCCGAGTTCGTGGAGATGTTCGTCGGTGTTGGGGCGGCGCGCGTGCGCGACCTGTTCGAGCAGGCGAGAAGCATGGCGCCATGCATTATATTCATCGATGAGCTCGACGCCCTCGGTAAGGCGCGTGGCGCGTTTCCCGCGGTCGGAGGTCATGACGAGCGCGAACAGACGCTTAATCAGCTTCTGGTTGAGTTGGATGGCTTCGATCCGGCCCAGGGCATCGTTCTCCTGGCCGCCACCAACCGGCCGGAAATTCTCGATCCGGCCCTTTTGCGCGCGGGCCGCTTCGATCGCCAGGTTCTCATCGACCGTCCTGACAAGACGGGACGTGTGCAGATTCTCAAGGTGCACATGCGCAAAGTGACGCTGGCCGAGGATGTCGACGCGGAAAAGATCGCGGCTCTGACCACGGGATTTACCGGCGCCGACCTCGCCAATCTGGTCAACGAAGCCGCCCTCCTGGCCACCCGCCGGGGCGCGTCGGCGGTGGCCATGCAGGATTTTACCGCGGGCGTCGAACGCATCGTTGCGGGTCTGGAAAAGAAGAATCGACTGCTCAATCCGGACGAACGAAAGGTTGTTGCTTATCACGAGATGGGCCATGCGCTGGTGGCGCTGGCGATGTCCAAGACCGATGCCGTGCACAAGGTCTCGATCATTCCGCGCGGGGTGGGCGCGCTTGGCTATACGATTCAGCGGCCGACCGAGGACCGCTATTTGATGACCCGCGACGAACTCGAAGCCAAAATCGCTGTTCTGTTGGGCGGACGCGCGGCCGAAAAATTGGTGTTTGGCAAGCTCTCGACCGGCGCCGCCGACGATCTCGCCAAGGTGACCGACATCGCGCGCAATATGGTCGTGCGCTACGGCATGGACGAAACTCTCGGCTATGTCGTGTACGAACCCGAACGGCCCTCGTTTTTGGGCAACGTTCCGGGCCCGGCGCCAAACGAGCGTCATTTCAGCGAAGCAACGGCCGAAACGATCGACGCAGCCGTGAAGTCGATCGTGCATGCGGTATTCGACCGGACGACCGCAATCCTTACGGCCAACCGTGACGTTCTGGAGCGATGCGTCAAATCCCTGCTCGAAAAAGAGACCTTGAACGAAGACGAACTGCGCGAACTCACCCGCGACCTGCGCTTGTCGGACGCTCAGGCCGTACCTTCGCTGGCTGTGACGGCAGCGCAAGTCGCGAGGACGTGACCGATGTTTCCGATCCAAAACGGCGTACCGCACCGCAGCGCGCCATTCGTAACCTGGAGCCTGATCGCGATCAACGTAGCTGTGTTTCTTTACCAGGTCAGTCTTCCGGCACCGGCGCTGGATCGATTCCTGGTGGAATACGCACTCATTCCCGGACGCTATTTCGTTCCGCTGCCCTTTCTGCCCGAGCCCACGCTTCAGGATTATCTACCGTTTCTCACCAACATGTTCCTGCACGGCGGTTGGCTGCATCTGATCTTGAACATGTGGACGTTGTTTCTGTTCGGGCCGACGGTCGAAGATCGAATGGGAAGAAGCCGCTACCTGCTTTTCTATTTGATTTGCGGGATCGCTGCCTCGACAGCGCATGCGTATTTTAATGCAACATCGTTTGTTCCGGCTTTGGGCGCCTCCGGTGCGATCGCCGGCGTCATCGGCGCCTTCGTCCGTCTTTTTCCGCTGGCGAATTTGATCGTCGTCATTCCGATCTTCTTCTTTCCGTTCTTTTTTGAAGTTCCGGCACTTTTGTTCGCTGGATTGTGGTTTCTCATGCAATTCGTGCAAGGAACGATCGAGCTTGTCAGCCCCTCGACGGGGGGCGGCATCGCGTGGTGGGCGCATATCGGCGGATTCATAGCCGGCGTGCTGCTGACATCGCTTCTGACGCGACCGCGACGAACCTATCGCAAATACTACCTCGACGAAGGAATCTATGGTTTCACGCCGAATGGCCGACGCTAAGCACCCCGGAGATCTGCTTTCATGAGCTTTAATGATATCTTTTGGCTGTTCTTCATGTTCACGGCCCTGCAGCCCCTGCTGCGGCAGCGCATGCTGGAGGCGATGCGAACACGAAAAATAGCGCAGATCGAACGCGATCGGAACTCCCGCGTGATCCTGCTGGTGCATCGGCAGGAAACAATGCGACTGCTTGGCTTTCCGCTGATGCGTTACATCGACGTGAACGACTCCGAGGATGTCCTGCGCGCCATTCACATGACTGATGACGAAGTGCCGCTCGACATCGTGCTTCACACCCCCGGCGGTCTCGTGCTTGCCGCTTTGCAGATTGCGCGCGCAATCCGCGCGCACAAGGCGAAAGTCACCGTCTTCGTGCCTCATTATGCGATGTCGGGCGGTACGCTCATTGCACTCGCGGCCGATGAGATCGTCATGTGCCGACATTCCGTGCTCGGCCCCATCGACCCGCAGCTCGGACAATCGCCCGCTGCCTCTCTGCTCAAGGTGGTCGAGCAGAAGCCGATTGCAGAGATCGACGATCAGACCCTGCTCCTTGCGGATGTCGGCCGCAAGGCTATCGCCCAGGTCAAGGCGGCGGCGAAGGAGCTTCTTGCCGACAAGATGGCCGAGGACAAGGCTGAAGCGCTCGCTGAAAAGCTATCGACCGGACAATGGACGCACGACTATCCGATTTCGCCCACGGAGGCCAAAGACCTGGGCCTTCCGGTCAGCACGAACATGCCGGACGCCGTGCTTGAGCTGATGACCCTTTATCCCCAGCCGGTGCGGTCGCAGGGGGGCGGGGTCGAATATCTCCCGGTGCCGCGCCAGAAGGAAGCGTTGCGAAAGTGACTTGAACCAGTGCAGCCAGAGATAAGTCGGCGGCGCAGCAGATGGAGCCAATTATGAAATTGCTCGAACACTTGGACATCAAGACAACGCAATGGGAGGTGGCCAGCGCCTACGAGAAGTTCGAGCAAGTGGTCGTTCTCATTCTGACCGGCCTGATCATCGTCGTTATCGCCACCGCGGTCTGGCATCTGGCAATTAAGGTCCTGTTCGGTCTCGTGCTGGCCAGCTTTGATCCGACAGAACCCGCCGTTTTCCAGACAATCTTTGGGATGATTTTTACCGTGATTATCGCGCTCGAATTCAAGCATTCCATCCTGATTATGGTGAAACGCGAACAAAGCGTCGTGCAGGTGCGCACGGTCGTCCTGATTGCAATGCTGGCTGTGATCCGGAAATTCATTATCATTGATATTTCCGCAGCGACCGCAAATCAGATGTTCGCATTGGCGGCTGGGGTTATCGCGCTCGGCGCCGTCTATTGGCTCGTCCGCGATCAGGACCGAAAGGCCGAGATCGCAGAGCGAGAGAGGCAGACAACATGAGTCAACACGTCACACATATCGTTTGCCCGCATTGCGATGCCGTCAACCGGATTCCGGCAGATAAGCCGTCCAAAGAGGCCAAATGCGGCCGCTGTCATCGTACGCTTTTTGACGGCCACCCGGCGGAAGTCACAAACGAACAGCTTGAGAAGCACATCAAGTCAAACGAAATCCCGGTCGTCGTCGATTTTTGGGCGCCATGGTGCGGACCCTGCCGCATGATGGCTCCCGCTTATGAGCGTGCTGCCGGACAACTGGAGCCGAACGCGCGGTTGCTGAAGTTGAACACCGAGAATGAACCAGACGCTGCCCAGCGTTACAGCATAAGTTCGATTCCAACCCTGATCATGTTCCGTAACGGCCAGGTTATCGATCGTATGAGCGGGGCCATGGACGAACGCCGCCTTCATCAATGGATTATGTCACACGCGCATTGACGCGTTCGTGTATCGACAACCGAGAGTCCGCCAATGACGCGTCGACGAAAACCTGAAGCCGACATTTCAAAAGCTGAAGACGATCCGGTGATCGAAGCGGATATCGAGTCTTTCCCTGCGAGCGATCCGCCGGCCTGGATTCCCGCGCGCATCGGTCCTGCCGTGCCAATTCGGCCTGAGGAGCTTTCAAGTGCTCGAAATGAGGAGAAAACCATGCATGACACCCGAATCGATTTGCCGTCCAACGTCCGTGGAACTGTCATCGGGTTGCTTCAGGCACGCCTAGCGGACGCCGCTGATCTTGCGAGCCAAGCCAAACAAGCCCATTGGAACGTCAAGGGACCAAGCTTTATAGCGCTGCACGAACTGTTCGATCAAGTCGCAACGACCGTGCGTGAGCATACGGACATGATCGCCGAACGCATCACAACGCTTGGCGGTACGGCCGAGGGCACGGTACGAGCGGCTGCCAAGCAATCGACACTGAAAGAATACCCTATCGATATCATTGAAGGGCGTGCCCACGTCGCCACCCTTGCGGATGCGCTTGCCTCATTCGGCGCAAAGGTCCGAAGCAACATCGAGGAGGCGGCAGAGGCTGGTGACCAGGGAACCGCCGACCTGTTTACCGAGATATCGCGAAGTATCGACAAGACACTTTGGTTTGTTGAAGCCCACGGACAGGCGAAGTCATGAGCCTTTGAAACGATGGAATCGCCCAAGAAGAAGCCGCACATCTGTTGCTCACCCGAAACGCCTAAAGGCGACAACTCTTCATTTCCTTAGAAAGCAGAGACGCAATTGCAGATGACCGCAAACTCGGGCCAAAACGCCAATCATTTCGGCTGGAACATCGTCACGCACGGCCTGCATGGACATCCGTTTCTGCGCCAGAAGATTCACAGTAAGATTCGAACCCTTGAAAGGCATCTGCAGCGTTTCCCGGCGGATGCAGTACATCTTCTCATTGAGCTTGAACGACATCCCCGCAAGGAAGAACACCGCGCCGTTTTGACGCTTCGGCTCCCGTCGCACATTCTGCATGCTGACAAGTCGGCAAAATCGGTCATTGCCGCCTTGTCGAGCGCGGTGAAGGCGCTTCTGGAAGAATTAAGGGATCTCAAAGAGAGGCTGCGGGAAGAGCCACAATGGAAGCGCAAGACGAGGCGCAATAAACTGTCTTTCTCTTCCGTGCCGAGAGAGAGCGGCGCGGAGCCGCAAAGTGCTACTGCAATGCGCGAAGCCTTCGTTGAAAGTCATCGTAGCCGTTTGACGCGGTTTGCGCGCAGAGTTGCCAATCGCGCTCGCAGCCAAGGCGACCAGATCACCGACCGCGAGCTTGCGGAATTAGTCGGGGAGGCAGAAGACAAGCTGGCGGCTTTGTCGAAACGTCAAAAGCCGACAAATGATCGCGCGCAGCTCTATCGCCTCGTCCGCGAGGCGATCGCACAGCGCGGCGGCGGCTCACGAAAAGAGCATACTCCGAGTGCGCCCTCATCGCCGACCGAAGGAACCTCTCCAAAATCCGGTTTGTTGTCGGCGATGGATCAGGTGCTAGCTACATTATCCCCCTTCGAGCAAGAAGTTTTCGATTTGCATTACGTCGAAGGCTTCGAGACCTACGAGATCGCAATGATCGCCCGAAAGCCGGAGAGTCAGGTTAAGGACGCTATTCAGGCCATCGAGAATCAAATCCGCGGGAGCCTGCGGTCCGAGCCGGTTGAGAAATAGCAACATAGCACCGAAGGGGTGCTAGGGAGTCGATGCCATGGCACTTGGCGATATCGAGCGATGGATGTGGGCAGACGCTTGCGATCTCCTGGCTCGCGCGGAGCGCCTACATCGTCAATTTTTCACGCCTCTTGCCGTCGAAGGTGCAATCGGTTGGTCGCCACCTGTTGACCTGTATGAGACGGAAAGCGAATTCATAGCGCTAATCGCGTTGCCTGGCGTGGCCCCGGGCGATGTCGAGATCAGGCTCCTGGGGCGGACGCTTGAAGTGCGTGGCCATCGTCGGCTACCGGCATTGGTTAGAGGCGCGGCCATTCATCGGCTTGAGATTCCTCAGGGACGTTTTTTGCTTCGATTCACGCTTCCCGAGGCGGCCGCAGCGCTTGCGGCGCGGGGGTTTGAGGATGGCTGCCTCCTTCTCCGTCTCGCCAAATCGGCACAAGGCGCAAAATGATGAACGAACAAGTCTCGCCATCAAAAAACCAGAGCAACACCGAGCTCCCGCCGGGCGCATTGATCTTGCTGCCCGTGCGCAACATGGTGCTGTTTCCCGGCGTTGTGATGCCGCTGACGGTGGGGCGGCCACGCTCTCAGGCCGCCGCCCAGGAAGCATTGCGCGGTGAGCGGCCGATCGGCATCGTGTTGCAAACCGATCCGACAGTGGACGAGCCGGGCGACGAGCAGCTTCATCGTATCGGCACGGTCGCGGAAATCCTGCGCTACGTGACGGCGCCGGACGGCACCCATCATCTGATCGTCCGCGGCACGCGCCGGTTTCGCATCCAAAGCGTCTTGCCAGGATATCCCTTTCTGGCCGCGCAGGTGGAGGAAATCGGGGAATCCGAAGTTCTCACGCCGGAAATTGAAGGCCGGATGCAATTGCTGCGACAGCGGGCTCACGAGGCCATGCAGCTCTTGCCGAACGTGCCGGCGGAGCTTGTCGCGGGACTCGACGGAGTTCAGTCCGCCGCGGCGCTGGCCGACTTCGTCGCCAACCTGATGGACATCAAGCCTGCGGATAAGCAGGACATCCTCGAAACATTCGACGTCAAAACGCGGCTCGACAAGACCATTCGGTTCCTGACCGAGCGGATTCAGGTGCTCCGCATCAGCAAGGAGATTGGCGAGCAGACGCAGGAAACACTCAGTACGCAGCAACGCGAGCATATCCTGCGCGAGCAGATGCGACAGATCCAGCGTCAACTCGGCGAATCCGACGATCGGTCCGCGGAACTGGAAGAATTGAAGCGCGCCATCGAAGCGGCCGGAATGCCGAAGGAGGTCGAGGATCAGGCCGAGAAGGAGCTGCGGCGTCTCGAGCGGATGCCGGATGCCGCCGGCGAGTACTCGATGATCCGCACCTATCTCGACTGGCTGATTGAATTGCCGTGGTCAAAGCTTGCCGAGGAGAGAATCGACATTCCAGAGGCGCGCCGCATCCTCGACGAGGACCACTACGATCTGGACAAGGTCAAGAAACGCATCCTCGAATACCTCGCGGTGCGCAAGCTCAATCCGGATGGCAAGGCGCCTATTCTATGTTTTGTCGGCCCGCCGGGCGTGGGCAAGACCTCGCTCGGCCAGAGCATCGCCCGGGCGACCGGACGTCCCTTCGCGCGCCTGAGCCTCGGCGGCGTTCACGACGAGGCGGAAATTCGCGGTCACCGCCGAACCTATATCGGTGCGCTGCCCGGCAACATTATTCAGGCCATTCGCAAGGCAGGCGCCCGCAATCCGGTCCTGATGCTCGATGAGATGGACAAGCTCGGCGCCGGTTTTCACGGCGACCCGTCATCGGCCCTTCTCGAAGTGCTCGATCCCGAGCAGAACCGCACGTTCCGCGACAACTATCTAGGCCTGCCCTTCGACCTGTCGAAAGTGCTGTTCATCGGAACCGCCAATATTCCGGACAGCATTCCCGGTCCTCTGCGTGACCGCATGGAGATGATCTCGGTCCCCGGTTACACCGAAGACGAAAAACTGCAGATCGCCAAGCGCTACCTCGTCAAGCGGCAGTTCGATGCGGCCGGGCTGAAGCCCGAGCAATGCGAGATCGCCGACGAGGCGCTCCTTGGAATCATCCGGCATTACACGCGGGAAGCCGGCTGCCGTAACCTGGAGAGAGAAATCGGAGCACTCTGCCGCCACGCTGCGATGCGGATTGCCGAGGGCAAAGATATTGCGGTCAAGATTGGCGAGGAGGACTTGACGACGGTTCTCGGGCCCCATCGCTTCGAGGATGAAGTCGCGATGCGCACCAGCGTGCCTGGTGTTGCCACCGGACTTGCCTGGACGCCGACCGGCGGCGACATCCTGTTCATCGAGGCGGCGCGCGTGCCCGGAAGCGGCAAGCTCATTCTGACGGGGCAACTTGGCGACGTGATGAAGGAGAGTGCGCAGGCGGCACTCAGTCTTGTCAAATCCCGTGCCGAGAGCCTCGGTATCGACGTCGCCCAATTCGAAAAGTCCGACGTCCACGTTCATGTGCCTGCCGGTGCCATCCCGAAGGACGGCCCGAGTGCGGGCGTTGCCATGTTCATCGCCTTGACCTCGCTGCTTACCGGCCGTACGGCACGAAGCGACACCGCGATGACAGGCGAGATTTCGCTTCGTGGACTGGTTCTTCCGATCGGCGGTGTCAAGGAAAAGGTCCTCGCTGCGGTGCGGGCAGGCATCGAAACGGTCATGCTTCCCGAACGAAACAAGAAGGATCTCGAAGATGTCCCTTCTGATGCGCGGCAACGGATCAAATTCGTTTGGATGAAGACCGTTGACGATGCTGTCGCCGCGGCACTTGAACCGCCTAAGGGCAAGTAACGCTAGCGTCGGCAATGCTGGAATTCGTCATCACCGCATTTGTCACATTCTTTGTGGTGATAGATCCGCTCGGGATTCTCCCGATCTTTATGGCTTTGACCGGAAAGAAGAGCGTCGGCATCCGGAAGCAAATTGCAGTTCGTGCCATCATTCTCGCTTCCGTAATTTTGATCGCGTTTGCGTTTGCCGGCGACACTGTTTTTCGTTTTCTGGGCATATCGCTCCCGGCGTTTCGAATTGCCGGAGGCCTGTTGCTTCTGCTGCTTTCGATCGACATGATTCTTGTGCGCCCAAGCGGACTACGGACCGCAACCAAGGCCGAAGAAGACGAGGCAGAAGAAAGCGCGGACATAGCGGTTTTCCCGCTTGCGGTTCCACTGATTGCTGGTCCCGGCGCAATGACATCCGTTCTTCTTATTATGGGAAAGGCAGGCAGCGATTTCCTGATTCAGCTTATTGCAATGTCTGTCCTCATCTCTGTGTTGCTGCTTTGCCTGTTGGTCTTCATCTTTGCATCGCGACTGATGACCGTGCTCGGATTGACAGGCGTCAATGTTATAGGACGCGTTTTCGGCATCGTGCTTGCTGGGCTCGCCATTCAATATATGCTCGACGGGCTTGCTGCTTATATTGCGATTCTGAAGCCGTTTGGGGCGTGAAGATCTCTGAGGACCTATTGGCCAGCGGTCGGTCTCTAGATCGATCGCGGTCTCGCAATTCGTCTCCGAAGCACAGCTGGTACGATAAAGCGTATGCAAAGCCTTCTCGCTATATCGGTCACGTTGGTCGCCGCAGCCGCTGTTGCAGCCGGTCTGTGCGCTCGAATTCGAATTCCAACGCTCCTTGGTTATCTTCTCGCCGGCATCATGATTGGTCCGTCAGTCGGGAGGCTCGTGCAGCCGGGTGAAGCATTGACGTTTCTGGCCGAGATCGGCGTCATTTTGCTGATGTTCACGGTCGGCCTCGAACTATCCGTCGCCGAACTTTGGGCCACACGCTGGCGTGTTCTGTCGGCCGGTGGGCTACAGGTTATTTTGGGCAGCGCCGCATTCGGAGGAGTGGCGTATTTGCTCGGCGCCTCTCCAAACGCAGCCGTCATTATCGGGGCCGCCGCAGTGGTGTCATCAACGGCGATTTGCGCCAAACAATTGGCTGATCAGGGTGAGCTTACCACGCGCCATGGCCGAACCAGCATGGCGGTTCTGCTATTCCAGGACATTATGGCCGCTCCCCTTCTCGCTGCCCTTCCATTGCTGGCTAGTCGGACCGGGGCCGGTACCGCGATTTTGATTGAGGTGGTTCGAATCCTAGCAATCCTCGGCACCGTCATCGTAGTGGGAAAACCGATACTTTATCGATCGCTTGCATGGGTTGCGCGCCGCGGCCATGCTGAAGCATTTCTGCTCGCCTCGATCTTTCTCGTTCTAACGACCGCATGGATAAGCCATCACCTGGGTATCTCTCCGGCTTTGGGCGCTTTTATCGCCGGCCTCGTTTTAGGCGAGAGTGACTTCCGGCATCGCATCGAGGACGATATTCGCCCGTTCCGCGATTTGATGGTGGGGCTATTTTTTATTACGACCGGGATGCAACTGAACCTCGGCCTAATCACCCAATCACCGCTAAGCGTTCTGTTTTGGCTTGCTGTGCTTGTGCCAGGCAAAATGCTGGTCAACGGGTTCGCGCTGCGCCTCGCGAAGCTAAGCTGGCTCGACGCCGGGAGAGGCGCAGTCATACTCGGTCACAGCGGAGAATTCGGCTTGTTGCTGACGAGCTTGGGTATGAGCGCAGGCGTTGTGCCGACAACTATCGGCCAGCCCATGCTGCTTGCGATCGCCTTATCGATGGCGGCCGCGCCGCTTTTGATTCGCGAACATGATCGCATAACGCGGCTCGTATTTGGTGCCCACAGGCAGCGGCATCCACCGCAGCTTGAAGAGATGGAAGGATTCGATCAATCGAGGGGGATGCAAAACCACGTGTTAATTTGCGGCGCCGGATCCCTGGGTCGAATTGTGTCAAAAGCGCTCTGGAAAGCCGGTATACCTCATCTTCTGTTCGACACGCGCTACGAACCTTTTGTGCAAGCCAAAGAGATGGGATTGCCGGTGATCCTCGGAGATGCGAGCCGGATCGCAACTCTGGAAGCTGCCGGTGTGGAGCGCGCCCGGGCGGTTGTCGTCACCTTCCACCAGCACCGGTCAGCTCTGCGGATACTGTCCGCATTGCGACAGCGCAGCCCGCACTTGGCTTTGCTGGCCAGTGCACGAACTGAAGCGGCTGCGGAGGAACTTGCGACCGTCGAAAATGTCAGCGTGTTTCATGAGCATGTTGCCGCTGGGCTGGCCCTTGCGAGGCAATGTTTGCTGGAAGTTGGGTTGGCCCGCGATCGCCTTGAGGCGCTTTTCTCGCAATTGAGCCGGGAACTCTCAGGCGATTGAACATCGGGCGGGTCTGATCGTGCAACTGAATAGGACGTGATGTTAGTTTACGACGCAGCTTCGAGGCCGTAGACAGATGTCATGGAGAGTCTTGACGTGGCGAAAAAGCGCATAACAGATGCTGCTTCAGCAACGTCCACGCCTGTTCCACATCGTTCGCGAACATAAAAAGGCTTGTATCCTGGGGCGCGATCAAGCTTTCCGACACCAGAACATCAAGATTTAGTAGCGATCGCCAATAGGATTGATCGAAAAGAAGGATCGGAATCTGCGAAAGTATGGCAGTCTGCTTCAGCGTCAGGATCTCAAACATTTCATCCAGCGTGCCAAATCCTCCTGGAAATACCACAAGCGCGTTGGCTCGCATGGCGAGATGCATTTTTCGTATCGCAAAATACTGAAAGCGGAATGTTAGCTCTGGTGTCGAGTAGGCATTGGGCTGCTGTTCGTGAACAAGCGTAATGTTGAACCCGATCGAAGGTGCACCGGCCTCAAACGCGCCTCGGTTGGCGGCCTCCATCAAGCCCGGCCCTCCGCCGGTTGCAATCACGTTGTCCCTGACTGGACCATTGGCGGTCTTCGCGCCGGCGCGTTCCGAGACGATACGAGCAAATTCTCGAGCCTGCCGGTACCAGGCCGCGTGTCTGGGCGGGCCACCTTCGTGTACGCGCGCACTACCAAACACGACTACCGTCGAGCGCACGCCCCATGCACGCAGAGCCTCCTCTACCTTGGCGTACTCAAGCTGAAGCCGGATGCCGCGTGTCGACTCGCCAAGAATGAAGTCCTGGTCCAGTGCGGCGAGCTGGTAGGTCTGGGACTGGAGCTGGTTTCTGTTGTCGGCAGGGGTCGTTTGCGCCGCCATCGGAAGGTCCTCGGGGTGACATACTAAGATTCTGCGCTTCGCTGCTTCCGGGCCCGGATATCCAGTTGCCGCTTCAGAAAATCGGACGCAGAATGCTGACCGAATGAACGGAATCTTGATACCCGTCAACGTGATCGGACACGCAAAGTGTTTGAAGAGCAAGCGACGCTGAAATCGGGCTAGACATCTGACAATCGGTCGGATTCGTCCCCGGAACGAGAGGAGAACGTGATGGCGAAGGCGATCGGGATCGATCTGGGAACGACCAATTCATGCGTTGCCGTCATGGAGGGCAATCAGGCAAAAGTGATCGAGAACGCCGAAGGCGCGCGCACTACCCCCTCCATGGTGGCCTTCACCGATACGGGAGAGGTTCTTGTCGGGCAACCTGCCAAGCGTCAAAGCATTACCAATCCCGAAAACACGATCTTTGCAATTAAGCGTCTGATCGGTCGCCGCTACGACGACCCAATGACGCAGAAGGACAAGGGCATGGTGCCCTACAAGATCGTTCCTGGCCCTAATGGCGATGCCTGGGTCGAGGTCCGTGGCAAGAAATACAGCCCAAGCCAGATCAGCGCATTCATCCTCACAAAAATGAAGGAGACCGCGGAGGCCTATCTTGGCACCAAGGTGACCGAGGCGGTCATCACGGTTCCTGCGTATTTCAACGATGCCCAGCGTCAAGCCACCAAGGATGCAGGCCGGATTGCCGGGCTCGAAGTGCTGCGTATTATCAACGAGCCGACGGCAGCAGCATTGGCCTATGGTCTCGAAAAGAAGGGCACCGGCAAGATCGCGGTGTACGATCTTGGCGGCGGAACCTTCGATATTTCAGTCCTTGAGGTTGGCGACGGAGTATTCGAGGTCAAATCGACGAATGGTGACACTTTTCTGGGAGGCGAAGACTTCGACAAGCGGATCATCGATTACTTGGCGGATGAGTTCAAAAAGGAGAACGGCATCGATCTTCGCGGCGACCGGCTCGCCCTCCAGCGCCTGAAGGACGCCGCTGAGAAAGCCAAGATCGAGCTGTCAAGCGCGACGCAGACCGAAGTCAATCTGCCGTTCATCACCGCCGACCAGCACGGTCCGAAGCATCTCACGATCAAGCTGTCCCGCGCCAAACTGGAGGCGCTAGTCGACGACCTCGTTCAGAAAACGGTGCCGCCATGTCAAGCGGCGCTGAAGGACGCCGGCATCGCGGCCTCTCAAATCGACGAAGTCGTTCTGGTTGGTGGCCAAACACGCATGCCGAAGGTTCAGGAGACGGTGCAGAAGCTGTTTGGGCGGGAACCGCACAAGGGCGTCAATCCCGATGAAGTCGTGGCGGTCGGTGCGGCGATTCAGGCGGGCGTTCTGCAAGGCGACGTCAAGGATGTCCTTCTTCTCGATGTGACGCCGCTTTCGCTCGGCATTGAGACGCTCGGGGGCGTCATGACAAAGCTCATCGAGCGCAACACGACAATTCCGACCAAGCGCAGCCAGGTATTCTCGACCGCCGAGGACAACCAGACTGCGGTGACGATCCGCGTGTTTCAGGGCGAGCGCGAAATGGCGGCTGACAACAAGCTGCTTGGACAATTCGATCTAGTCGGAATTCCGCCCGCCCCGCGAGGACTACCCCAGATCGAAGTCACTTTCGATATCGATGCCAACGGCATCGTCAACGTCTCCGCCAAGGACAAGGCCAGCGGCAAGGAGCAAACGATTCGCATCCAAGCTTCCGGCGGGCTAACCGAAGCCGACATCCAGCGGATGGTCAAGGAAGCGGAGGCACATGCGGAGGAAGACAAGCGCCGCAAGGAGCTGGTGGAGGCCCGCAACCAGGCGGACGCTACAATTTACGGCGCCGAAAAACGTCTCCACGAGATCGGAAATCAAGTCCCGGCCGACGTGAAGACCGCGGTCGAACAGGCCATTTCAGCCGCCAAGGACGCCATGGCTGGTGAGGACGTCAATCGCATCCGACAGGCGACGGAAACGCTCGCGCAAGCGGCAACGCGGCTACAGCCAGCAGGCGGCGGGGCCGGTACATCATCTGGGACGTCCGGTTCGCCGGATTCGGACGTTGTGGATGCCGAATTCGAAGAAGTGGACAAGCGAAAATCCGGTTAACCGCAACGCTTATTTCTTAACAACGCGCCGACAGAAACGAAGAGTGCTGCCATGCAGATTGAGAAATACACCGACCGGCTCAAAGCGCTGGTGCAATCCGCGCAATCGCTCGCGCTGCGAAGCGGGCACCAGCAACTCACGCCGGTTCATATGCTGAAAGCGTTGCTGGACGATGAAGACCTGCTCGCCCTCAATCTGATTGGTGCCGCTGCGGGTGCCGGGGCCGGTGCCCAGGTTAAACAAGCGACCGAACAGGAGCTGCAAAAGCTGCCAAAAGTCGAAGGCAGCGGCGCCGGCCAAATTTATCTCGCTCCGGAGACGGCACGGTTGTTCGACCAGGCCGAGCAATTGTCGCAGAAGGCCGGAGATGCCTACATTACCGTAGAATATATGCTGCTGGCTCTGACAATGGCGAGCGGCGCCGTTGGCGATCTTCTCAAGCGCGCGGGTGTCACGCCTCAGGCGCTCAACAAGGCGATCAGCGACATCCGGAAAGGACGGACCGCAGACACGGCATCGGCCGAACAGGGCTATGACGCGCTCAAGAAATACACGCGCGATTTCACCGAGGAGGCACGCCAGAACAAGCTCGATCCCGTGATCGGACGTGATGAAGAGATCCGGCGCACGATTCAGGTGCTATCGCGACGAACCAAGAACAACCCGGTCCTCATCGGCGAGCCAGGAGTCGGAAAAACGGCGATCGTGGAGGGCTTGGCGCAGCGCATCGTCAAGGGCGACGTGCCGGAAGCCTTGAAAAGCCGTCGGCTGCTGGCGCTCGATCTCGGAGCGTTGCTCGCGGGGGCCAAATATCGCGGTGAATTCGAAGAGCGCCTAAAGGCCGTGCTGCAGGAACTTAGCAGCGCGGGCGACGTCATTCTGTTCATCGACGAGCTCCACACCCTGGTCGGCGCCGGCAAGGCGGAAGGGGCGATGGACGCCTCCAACATGCTCAAGCCGGCGCTTGCTCGCGGCGAACTGCATTGCATCGGCGCAACAACGCTCGACGAATATCGCAAGCACATCGAAAAGGACGCAGCACTGGCTCGGCGCTTTCAGCCGGTGTTTGTCGGCGAGCCGTCGGTCGAGGAAACGATTTCGATCTTGCGCGGCCTCAAGGAAAAATACGAGGTTCATCACGGCGTTCGTATTACCGATGGGGCGATTGTAGCCGCCGCGACCTTATCCAATCGCTACATCACAGACCGATTTTTGCCTGACAAGGCCATCGACCTTGTGGATGAGGCGGCCAGTCGTGTCCGCATGGAGGCCGATTCCAAACCGGAGGAAGTCGACGAAATCGACCGCCGCATCATTCAGCTTAAGATCGAACGCGAGGCTTTGAAGAAAGAGACGGACGAGGCATCGAAGGAACGTCTCAAGAAAGTCGATCAGGAAATCGCCGAGCTGGAAAAGAAATCGGCCGATCTCACCTCGATTTGGAAGGCGGAGAAGGAAAAACTCGCTTCGGTCCAAAAGATCAAAGAGCAACTCGACCAGGCGCGCAGCGAGCTGGAGAGCGTGCAGCGGCGCGGCGATCTGACGCGCGCTGGCGAGCTTATGTATTCCATTATCCCGCAGCTCGAGAAGAAGCTCGCCGAAACTCCTGCGCAAGGACGCATGTTCAAGCAGGAGGTGACAGCCGAGGAGATCGCCGAGGTGGTGTCGCGGTGGACCGGTATCCCGGTCGATAAAATGATGGAGGGAGAGAGAGAGAAGCTGCTCCATATGGAAGACAAGCTGCGCGAGCGCGTCGTCGGTCAGGATCAGGCAATTGTCGTGGTCGCGGATGCCGTGCGGCGCGCCCGGGCGGGTCTTCAGGATCCGCACCGGCCGATTGGCTCATTCCTGTTCTTGGGCCCCACCGGCGTCGGCAAGACGGAGCTTTGCAAGGCGCTTGCGCAATTCCTGTTCGATGACGAACAGGCGATGGTTCGCATCGATATGTCCGAATACATGGAAAAGCATTCGGTAGCCCGACTCATCGGCGCGCCTCCAGGCTATGTTGGCTATGAGGAAGGCGGTTCCCTGACCGAAGCCGTCCGTAGGCGCCCCTACCAGGTGATCCTGTTCGACGAGATCGAGAAGGCGCACAGCGATGTTTTCAACATCCTGCTGCAGGTGCTCGACGACGGGCGGCTCACCGACGGACAAGGCCGCACCGTCGATTTCCGCAATACGATCATCGTGCTCACCTCAAATCTGGGGGCCGAATATCTGGCCGCGCTCCCCGAAGGGAAACCGGCCGAGGCCGCGCGCGAGCAGGTCATGGAAGTCGTGCGTCGCTCCTTCCGCCCGGAATTCCTCAACCGGCTCGATGAGATCATCTTGTTCAACCGGCTCGGCCGCAGCGAAATGAAGCGGATTGTCGACATTCAGCTTCGGCACCTGCAGTCGCTGCTGGCGGATCGCAAGATCACGCTTGAAGTGGACGAGACGGCGAAGACATGGCTCGGCAACACCGGTTACGATCCCGTGTATGGAGCGCGGCCGCTGAAGCGCGTTATTCAGCGGCAACTTCAGAATCCGCTAGCGAGCATGCTGCTGTCCGGAAAGGTCAAGGACGGCGACACGGTCAAGGTGACTGTGGTGGACGGCCAGATTGCGATTAATGGGTCGAAATTGGCGCAGGCAGCATAGAGTGTGTGACAATGTCATCTCCACACAGCATAGAGGATGAGGCGGTCGCGACCGAAGCCACCGACGTCGCGACGCTATTGTCCGAGAACGCGTCTCTGAAAGACCGTCTTCTAAGAGCGTTGGCTGATGCTGAAAATGCAAGGCGCCAAGCTGATCGAAAGGCTGAGGATACGCGCAAGTTTGCTGTCGCAGAACTCGCACGCGAGCTATTGCCGGTCATCGATAACCTTCAGCGTGTGCTCGAAGCGAGAAAGACAGCACAATCTTCGGAGAACGATGCGCTATTAGAAGGTGTCGAGACGACCTTGCGACTATTTCTCCAGACGCTGGAGCGATTTGGCGTAAAGAAGATCGTTGCATCCGGGCAACGATTCGACCCATCCCTGCATGAGGCGCTGATGGAAGCCGACGATGCATCGCATCCGCCGGGAATGGTAACACAAGTGCTGGAGGACGGTTATATGATCCATGACCGGCTGCTGAGGCCAGCACGAGTGGTCGTATCAAAAAAGCAGCCACCCATGGACCAAGGGTCCATATTGTAGGATTGATACGGCATGTCGGCGGATCGCGATCACAATCGCTCCAAGGGATGGCCGAAGCTGCCCGGTACCGATATGGCCGTGCCGGAAGGCGTTCCGCCAGTGCTCATATACAGAGCCGAACGCTCGGTGACGCAGTCTGGTCCTGGTCGGCGCCGGTGGGTACTGGAGTTCGAGCGAAGCGCTGCGCCGTTTATCGAGCCGTTGATGGGATGGACTGGAAGCAGTGATCCCTTTACCTCGATTCGTCTTGAGTTCCCGGATTGCCAAAGTGCCGTCGGTTTTGCGGAAAAGAATGGGTGGGATTATCGGGTGATCGATCCTCCAACTCGAAGGCCGCTGACAGGGTCTCCGAGCGACCGGCCTAGCCGTGGAGCCTCAACAGGTTGTCCTCGGACAGACCGAGGCGGCTGATAGGTGTGTTGGCCTTCAGGCTACCATGTGGCCGATGCCAGTTGTAGCGATGGAGCCAATGGAGCAGCTCTGCGGATCGCTGATCCAAGTTGTTGTAAGCGCGAGCGTAGGCCCATTCACGCAGCGCAGTTTGAATGAAGCGCTCGGCTTTTCCGTTGGTCTTCGGGGTATAGGGCCTGGTGAAGATTTGACGAAGGCTGAGCCGTTTGCAGACGGCCCGGAACAGCTTTGATCGATAACAGGAGCGGTTGTCGGTCATCACGCGCTCGATACGGACGCCAAGCTTCGCGTAGTAGGCGACGGCGGCTTCCAGGAAGGCGACCGCACTCTGCTTGCGCTGGTCGGCCATGACCTGGACGAAGGCGACCCGCGAGGCATCGTCGATGCAGACGTGGAAACACTCCCAACCGATGCCGTGATGGCGATTGACCGCGCCAGGATATCGACCGGTGATGCGATGGCTGACGTTGCCCCTCTGACGTAATCCGCGGTGAACTGGAGTCCGGCCTTTTGAGAAGGACCGGACGATGAAGCGCAGCAGGTTCACGGAAGAGCAGATTGTTGGGGTGCTGAAGGAGCACGAGGCTGGAACGCCGACGGCCGATCTGTGCCGCAAGCACGGCATCAGCCAGGCGACCTTCTACAACTGGAAGGCCAAGTTCGGGGGACTCGAGGTGAGCGAGGCGAGGCGCCTCAAGGGGCTGGAGGACGAGAACGCTCGCCTGAAGAAGCTGTTGGCCGATGCCATGCTGGACAACGCGGCGCTGAAGGACATGCTGTCAAAAAATGTATGGTCCGCCCCGTCCGTGCAAGGTTCTTGGCGCGTGACGACGAAGACAGTTGCGTAAATGTATCCGGCCTCTCGCGAGCGAGCTGCTGTTGCAGCCAGGCCATGATGAGATCCGCGCGCATCGTTCTCAAATAATGGTTCGTGCACAGGCACGTTTTTTTGCCAGAGCTTACGGTGCGCCGATCGGCTGTCTCGTCATCCTCCTCGAACCTCGCAATCTACGACCGGAGCTCCTACGAGACCGCGTGTCCGCGCTGCTGGTAGAGAGCTCCTGGTCGATTCATGACTACCCAGGCGATGCGAGCAATCTTTGCTGCAAGCGCCACGACGACTTTGTTGATGTGCATCCTCGACTGAAGTTGGTTGATCCAAAGGCCGAGGCGGTCCTTCGATCGGTCGAGGTGCATGGCGCATGATCGCGCACCGTGGACCAAGAGCCGACGAACGTAACGATTGCCTCGCTTGCTTATGCCGAGAAGCAACGATTTTCCCCCAGTCGAGTGCTGCTGTGGAACCAATCCGAGCCACGCAGCCAAGTCTCTCGCCCTTTTGAACTGCTGGCCATTGCCGGCGGCGGCGAGTAGGGCGGTAGCACCGAGCGGCCCAATGCCGGGGATCGTCATTAATCGCTTCGCCAGTTCGCTGTCGGCAGCCGCTGCTTCGATGTCTCGGCCGATTTCAGCAATTCGCGCCTCTAACCCCTTAAGATCATTGAAGAGCTCCGTGAGCAGGCGCCGCATGGTCGCGCTCAAATCGTTCGAGCTGTCGGCCAGGATTGTCGGCAACGTGATCTTGAACGCGCCTACCCCCTGGCGGATCGGGATGCCAAACTCAAGACAGAACGCGCGCATCTGGCAAATCAGCTTCGTTCGGTGTCCGACCATCTGGTCGCGAATGCGGTGGAGTGCCTGCAGGTCAACCTGGTCGACCCGCTTGACCTCGACAAAACGCATTGTGGGGCGGGTGACCGCCTCAGCGATAGCCTCTGCGTCAATCGTATCGTTCTTGTGCGACTTCACATAGGGCTTAACGAACTGGGCTGGAATGATGCGCACGGTGTGGCCGAGCGCCTGAAGCTTCCTCGCCAGCCACTGCGAGCCGGGGCATGCCTCCATCCCGACGAGGGACGGCTCGGCGCGTTCGAAGAAGGCCATAAGAGTCTCGCGTCGGAACTTTACGCGCTGGACGATATTGCCGGTCGCATCAGTGCCGACCACGTGAAAGAGATTCTTGCCGAGATCGACGCCATAGACAGCAGCCTGGGGTTTGTTGCGAATCATCTCGAGTCCTCCTGTTTCCGGTGCCCCACAGTGGGGCGGGAGGACGGGGCGGACCATCTCATTAATGGTGACGCCCGCCGCCAAGCGAGAGGCGGTCGCGCATCTGCGGACCAGGTTCGCAGTGAGCGAGCGGCGGGCGTGCACGGTGATTGAGGTTGATCGCATGATGGTGCGGTATCGCTCCACCCGGTCGGATGACGTGGCCTTACGCGAGCGGCTGAAGGCCTTGGCCCATGAACGCCGACGGTTCGGCTACCGGCGCCTGCACGTGCTGCTGCGCCGGGAAGGTCATGCGGTCAACCACAAGCGCCTGTTCCGGCTCTACCAGGAGGAGCGGCTGATGGTGCGCCGGCGAGGCGGCCGCAAGCGTGCGGTCGGAACCCGGGCGCCGATGATGCGGCCGGACGGACCGAATGTGCGCTGGTCGCTCGACTTCGTGCACGACCAACTTGGAGACGGCCGGCGCTTCCGCATCCTCGCCGTCGTCGATGACTGCACTCGAGAATGCCTGGCGCTTGTCGCCGATACCTCGATCTCAGGCGTCAGGGTCGCACGCGAGCTCGACCGGCTGATTGCGACGCGAGGCAAGCCCCGGATGATCGTGAGCGACAACGGCACCGAGCTGACTTCGAACGCCATCCTGCGCTGGGCCGATGACAGCCGCGTCGCCTGGCACTACATCGCGCCCGGCAAGCCGATCCAGAACGCTTTTGTAGAAAGCTTCAATGGCCGTCTTCGCGATGAGCTTCTGAACGAGACCCTGTTCCGCTCGCTCGTCCACGCCCGCGCCGCCCTCGAGGGCTGGCGCGGCGACTACAACCTAGCCCGACCTCACTCGCGGCTCGGCTGGCTTGCCCCAGCTGTCTATGCCGCCACCCTGGATCCGCGATGGTCTCCGGCGCTGCGCAACCTGGCCAGCTCCGCGCCGCAGACCCTCGCTCTCGTCACGCAACACGGCCAGGCCAACCGCCGGACTCCACTCGCCGCCGGATGAAACTTGGGGGCAACGTCATGGCCTACGGAACCGATCCGGCCGAGCTTTTAAATATCGAGATGGATTAGTTCGCCCGGTTTCTCGCGTTCATAGCGCCGGATCGCTTCGGCCGGCTCAAGCGCACTGAGCTTGTTCAGCCCCAGCCGACGCAGAACGCGGCTGACAGTAGCAGGTGAAACGCCGGTCTGTGCGGCGATCTGCTTGCCGGTCCAGCGCTGCCGGCGCAGCCGCTCGATCTCCTCGATTACTGCCAGGGGCGTCGGTTTGCGCAATCGATGCGGCCGGGATGACCGGTCCTGCAATCCCGCCAAGCCTTCGCGGCGGTACGGATCAACCCATTTGCGAATGGTCCGCGGGCAGACGCCTGCGGCTTCCGCGACGGCCTCCGGCGTCTGCCCGCTCGCAACCTGTCGTACAATCCGCTCTCGACCGCGCGGCGTCAGCCGGGCATTCCTGTGCACGTTCATCCGGTCCTCCGAATCACTGAAGTCTCAGCAACCTCAGCGTCCTCGGTCAGGACCGGATGAACAACCTACTGAAAGCTCACACCTAGCTAACCGGAAGTAACCGCATAAAGGCGCGTGAGAGCGCTTGCGGCTATTCCGCGGCTTACGAGGCCGTTTGAAGCGAAGCCGCGATGTTAGACTAGTGAACCGCCAGCGGAGGTCTGCACGCCAATGAGCCGCCGCACCTTACTCCGATCTGCCCAGAAAACTGGGATGCCACTAAACAGTCTTCACTTCGATCTTCTTTTCCGGCTTCTGCGCCTCGGGGGTCTTCGGAAGCGTCACGGTGAGTACGCCCTTTTTGAAGCGGGCATCGATTTTGTCGGCGTCAACGCCCTCGGGAATCCGGAAGTGGCGTTCAAACGATCCGAAATGCCGCTCGCGCAGATAGTATCCCTTTTTCTTTTCTTCTTTATCTTCTTGCTTTTCGCCGCGAATGGTCAAAGTGCCGTTAGAAACTTTGACCTCGATATTTTCCTCGTCCAGCCCAGGAAGCTCGGCACTGATTTCGTAGGTATTGTCCTTTTCGACAATATCAACGGCCGGGGTTGCGGCCAAAGTCAGCTCTCGCCGCCAAAATGGGTCTGCATCGAAAGCCGAACGACGAAAGGGAAGGCGCCAGGAGCCCCGATCGAACTCCTCGAAAAGGCGATCAACTTCACGACGCAGGCTTTCGAAGGGCCGCCACGTCTGCGCCAATGCTCCTTTGTCACTTTTTTTCTCTTCGCTTTGAGCTGGTAGTTTTGTTGCCGTTTCAGCCATGACTGTGTCCTCCTACGATGATTCATAACCCTATCGTGCAGGCTCAAACGAATGGACTCTGCACCCACATTCGTGTTGCAATAGGTAAATTCGCCCGCCGTCAATTGCTAACCGTGATGCTGTTTTCGACATCGGTGACCCCAGGAGCGGCCCACGCGGCTCGTTCTGCTTCCTCTCGCTCCGCCCAGGAACGAACAGTACCTCTGAGAACGACCTTGCTTCCGCTTGTATCGATCGTAATGCGTTCTGCATCGACCTGGGCGCTCCTGTGTAGCGCGGCAACAATGCGTCTCTTTACCTCTTTGGGGGCGATGTTGCCCTTCACCGTGATCAGGTTGCTTAGGCCCTTGACGCCGCGCAAACCACGGACTGAGTTCGCCGCAATATTTCGTTGATAATCCCACCTGACTTCACCTTCAAGTGTGACCCATCCAGCCTTTACGACGACCTTGATGTTCTCCCAGGAGCCAGGCAGTTGAGTTTTAATTGCCGCGACGGCATCGCGGGCGATTTCCGGATCAGGTCTTTCCGTGATGCTCGGCAATCGCACCTCGATATCATTGGCTAAGGCGTGGACGCCAGTTACGCGCTTCGCTGCGACTTCGGCTTCCAACTTTTCATTGTAGCTTCGCACAAAGCCCGTGAGCGTCACAACACCATCCTTAACCGCAACGGCGATGTCAGTTGCGTTGATGGCCGGGTCCCACCGCAGTTCTTCCTCGACGTCCCGTTTAATCTCGCGATCGTCGCGCATGGACAGCCCTCTGAATACAGGTTCGCTAAAGCTCTTATCCCAAACGCCTCCTGTCAGACATTGACGCCAATCAATTTCGCGATGGGGCACCGTTTGACAAATCAGCGACGGGCGCTTGCCCCGCGGGGGCGAGAGTTTGATCAAAATCGCTCCCGTCCCGCTGTCTTGGGACGGGAGCGATAAAGAAGCGCACACTACGGTGAGATCGCGATGTTGTTGGTCACGCTGCTGACCCCAGGAGCGGCCCACGCGGAGCGCTCCGCTTCCTGCCGTTCCGCCCAGGATCGCACCGTTCCTCTCAAGGTGACCTTGCTGCCGTCGACGTCAACAACAATCTTGTCAGCGTCGACTTTGGCGCTGCGGACCAGCGCGTCCTCGATCTTGCGTTTGACGTCGCTTGGGCTGACGCGCGGTTTGACATGAATGAGGTTGGAAATCGACTTAACGCCCTTGATCGAGCGTACAGCACGCTCTGCCCATTCCTTTTGATAGAACCATTCCACGTCGCCTTCGAGCGTAAGGTAGCCGTTCTTTACGACGACCTTAATCTCATCAGAAGTCGTCGGCAGATCCCGTTTGAGCGCCTTGACAGCCTCCTCGGCAATCTCCGGATCGGTTCGTTCGCTGGCCAACCGCACCTGAATGTCGTTGGCCACTCCCTTGACGCCGGCCACCCGCTTCGCCGCTTTCTCGGCGTAGTAAGAGTCCATGTATGTCTTCGTGAACCCCGTCAGGGTCACGACGCCATCCTTGACGGCGACCGCAATATGGCTGCTGTCATCTATCGAGGGATCGTACTTGATCTCGTCTTCGACATCGCGCTTGATCGTCGAATCCGTGTGAAAAATGGAAACCATCATCGTGCCTCCATGCTGAGCCGGACACAAGCGTCCCAATGTGTTTTTTGCACGGTCCCGCATGCGGCTGCATTGACGGTTGTCAATGAAGCCATAGCCCTGTGCTTATTAAAAGCATCTACCTCGTAGAATGCTATTTGTCTGAAGAGTAGAACTTTTTTGGGGCTCGTGTCGTACGACCGCAACGAGAGCGTTGCGATCAGGGGGCGCGTTTGCAATCGCATTATGTCGGGACCGAATTCAAGCTCGGTGAGTGCGGCAGATCGAGATTAATATCATGGCAGGGGCACTCCTAGCGGCGCTGCCGGAAGCAGTACGAACCAAGGCACGCAAGAGCCCGCAACCAAAATGGATTTCGCCAATGCTGGCGACCCTCACGCAGGAACGCTTTTCGAGAGAGGGCTGGCTTTTCGAACCGAAGTGGGATGGAGAACGCTGCCTCGTGTTTGGCCACGACGGCGATTTGGCGTTCTTCTCTCGCAATAGGAAGCGGCTAAATGACAGATATCCAGAGCTAGCGCCGGCATTTGAGCGGTGCGAAATCAACTCTTTCATCGCCGATGGCGAAATCGTCGCATTTAGCAACGGCATTACGAGCTTTACAGAGCTTCAGAAACGAATGCAGGTCGAGAATTCGTCGACATCTTTGATACGGCAAGTCCCCGTCTATTTCTACTTGTTCGACCTTCTTTATTTGAACGGTTATGATTTGCGGCGCGTATCCCTTCGTCATCGTAAAGCACTGCTCCACGACGCATTCCCATTCGGGCACCGATTGAGGTTCACCGCGCATCGTGAGAAGGATGGCGAAGCCTATTACCGCGATGCGTGCCGCAACGGCTGGGAAGGGATTATCGCGAAGAATAGCAGCAGCCAATATGTCTCGAAGCGAACGCGGGACTGGCTGAAGTTCAAGTGTGAGCAAGGCCAGGAGTTTGTTGTCGGCGGATATACAGAGCCCCAAGGACATCGGATAGGTTTCGGCGCTTTGCTTCTAGGAGTGTACCGAGATGGACGACTTCATTATGCGGGAAAGGTTGGAACCGGATTCGATAATGCAACGTTGAGAAGTCTTACACAGCGACTTCGAAGTATCGAAACGAATGTCTCGCCGTTTGCCGACTACAATATCCCGCAACGAGGCGTCTACTGGGTCAAACCGAAGCTTGTCGCGCAGATTGCTTTCACAGAATGGACCAAGGATGGCCGGCTACGGCACCCGCGGTTTCTCGGTTTACGTGATGACAAGCGGCCCTCAGAAGTGGTGCGGGAGAGTTGAGTGGGCGCGAGCGAATTGCGATTGCGTGTTGAAGGACACGAGATAGCGGTTACAAATCCGGCTAAGTTGCTGTTTGCGGACGGTCATATCAGCAAGCGGGATCTCATTGACTATTACCGGTGGGTGGGGCCACGGATTCTTCCGTTTCTGCGTGAACGGCCAATTGCCATGGAGCGCTATCCGAATGGTATAGAACAGACTGGGTTTTTTCAGAAATCTGTGCCGTCCTATTTTCCTGACTGGGTCAAAACGATTGCGGTTCAAAAGAAACAAGGAGGCATAGCCCGTCATGTGATTTGCAATGACGTGGCCCTGCTGGTGTATTTGGCAAATCAGGCATGCATCACACCACATGCATGGCTCAGCCGAGTTGACAAGCTCGAATATCCAGACCAAATGGTGTTTGACCTCGATCCTTCGGCCGATACGTTCGACTGGGTTAGGGCAGCGGCATTAGCTCTCAAAGAACTCCTTCAAGAATTGACGCTGTCGGCCTATGTCAAATCCACCGGTTCGCGGGGATTGCATGTCATCGTGCCGCTTAAGCGAACCGAGTCATTCGAGTCAGTGCGCACCTTCGCTCGCGCGGTCGCGACGATTGTTGTGATGCAAGAGCCAAGTCAGCGAACTCTACAGCAGCGCACTGGCTCGCGACATGGGCGCGTGTTCCTCGATATCAATCGCAATGCTTACGCTCAGACCGTGGCGCCGCCTTATGCGGTGAGAGCGCGGCCCAACGCTCCATTGTCGATTCCGCTCTTCTGGGAAGAGGTGCGCTCCAAAACTTTGCGGCCGGATGGCGTAACTCTTCGAGACATACGCAAAAGGCTCGATGGAATGATTGATCCATGGGCTGATTTTCGGCGCCGCGCAAGCGCGCTCGGGAGTGCATGGCGTAAGTTGGAGTTGCTCGGTGTCTCTGTCAGAGTACCGCAAAAAGCGAAACTTCGCTAAAACGCCAGAACCGGCGGGACGTTTGCGCGCCTTGCACCGGGGGCGCACATTTGTCGTACAGAAGCACAGCGCGAGCCATCTGCATTACGAGTTCAGGCTTGAGGTCGGAGGTGTGTTGGCATCGTGGGCGATCCCCAAAGGCCCCTCGATGAACCCCAGACAGAAACGTCTCGCCCTCAGAACTGAAAATCATCCTCTGGAATACGCGACATTTGAAGGCGTGATCCCGGAGGGTGAATATGGTGCCGGCGTAGTGATGGTATGGGATAAAGGTGACTATCGCCCACAACATGACGAGTCGATTGAGGTTCAGTTGGCCAACGGAAAAATTGAATTTGTGCTCGATGGCGTCAAACTCCGGGGCGGATTTGCACTGATACAGATTGCCGCCCGGTCCGGCAGACGTGATCAAGGAGATGCTTGGCTGCTGATTAAGCAAAAAGACGAATTCGCCGCCACTTCGTGGAATATCGAACAGGCGTCTCTTGATCGCTCAGTGATGACCGGACGCACTCTTGAGGAAATTGCGGAAGGTCGTTCGCGCCGACAGCGCGGACCTTAACCTGCAAAATATGTAGGTTGTGGTGGGGGTTGGCTAGCCCCCAAGACGAGCGGAACCGGCGGGGCCCCATCTTGACAGTTGTCAAGACTTGCACTCGGGCCTCATGCCATCATGCAGTTGTCCTCAGTGGGGTGCGTTAACGCATCGATTCGCGAGAACCCTGATGATCAAAGATGTTATCACTTGGCTTGACGGAAGCGTTTCGGATGAGGTTCGCCTGGCCGCGGTCCTCGATATCGTCCGGCAGTTTAAAGGTTACGCAACAGGTTTGTTTTTCAACATATTGCCGCCACCTCCAGCACCGATCGATGGCGACCTCACAGGTGCGGTCGGCATCGCAGCGCTGATGGACCAGGCGCGCGCCTCCGGTGACAAGATGGAAAAGACCATCGTCGACCGATTAAGGCGGTACGACGTAGCCATCGAGCTTCGCAGGTTTGATATTCTGGGATCAGACATTGCAGATGTTGCCGTTCGCGAAGCCAGATGTGCCGACACTTTCGTCTTAATCAGACCCAACGGCTCGCAAGATCCTGACCGCCTCGTCGAGGGCATCCTGTTCGGATCAGGCCGGCATATTTTGTTGGTCCCCGAAGTCGAGCGCCCAAAATCCATTGTTTTCGACCGGGTTCTGGTCGCGTGGAACGCGAGCCGCGAATCGACGCGGGCTGTGGCTGAAGCAATGCCATATTTGCGGATAGCGAAGGACGTGTCGGTCGTGATGGTTGCCGACGAGCACCGCAAAAAGATGGAAGGAACCGAGGGGGACGCGATCAAAAAGCATTTGAAGCACCATGGCGTCGCGGCGGAACTCCATCGAGTCAAATGCCGGAACGGTAATGTAGGCGAAACATTGCTCGCGGAAGCCAAGAAAAAGAGAAGTGACTTGATCGTTCTAGGCGGATACGGCCATACTCGCCTTCGCGAGATGCTTCTCGGCGGCGTGACTTATCATTTGATGCACAATTCGCCGGTGCCGCTTCTCATGGCGCATTAATTAAACCTAATACAAATTGTATTTAGGAGGTTAAGAGGCGGTCGAAGGTTACCCATTCACGTTGGGGAACAGTCGATCTAACGTTCAAGAACATAGGTGCCGGGCGCATCGGCAATTGGGGCAAGGCCGATTGCCATGTTCCCAAGTGGCGGTGGCGCGACCCGCCCGGTCGAGTGACGAGCCAGCCAAGACTGCCACGTAGGCCACCAGCTCCCTTCAAAGCGGGGTGCGGTCGTCATCCATGTTTCCGGATCAGTATCGCGATCGGCTGTATTCTTTGTCGCCATCTGGAAACTGCGGTTCTTGTGGCCAGGTTCACTCACGATACCGGCATTGTGACCGCCTGTCGTAAGCACAAAAGTGACGTCGGTATCGGTCAAATGGTGGAGTTTGAACACGGACCGCCAAGGCGCGACATGATCTTTTTCTGTTCCAACCGCGTAAATTGGAATCCGAATGTCCGTCAGGAAGATCGTCCGACCGCCAACTTTATAGCGGCCGCTGGCAAGATCATTGTCCAGATAAAGGCGCCGGAGATATTCAGAATGCATGCGATAAGGTAGTCGGGTCGCGTCAGCGTTCCATGCCATCAAGTCGTTCATTGGCGGCCTTACGCCCAGCAGATAACTGCGCAGCGCGCGCGACCAGATCAAATCGTTCGACCGAAGCAGCTGGAACGCGCCGGCCATCTGATGCGTGTCAAGATAGCCCTGTTCCCATGTCATGCTCTCCAGGAACGAAACTTCGCTTTCGCTGATGAACAAGCCGAGTTCGCCCGGATCGGTGAAATCGACCAGCGTTGCCAGCAACGTGATGCTTGCAAACCGATCTACTCCATTTCGCGCCATCGCGGCCGCAGCGATCGCCAATAATGTTCCACCAAGGCAATAACCGACCGCGTGCGTTTTGCGATGATCGCAGATTGCGTCGATTGCCCCGAGTGCAGCGATAATGCCAAGTTCGCGATAATCGTCCATGCCAAGATCGCGATCCGATCCGGTTGGATTCTTCCATGAGATCATAAATACCGTATGCCCGCGTTCGACTAAATATCGAACAAGCGAATTATGCGGGGAAAGATCGAGGACATAGTATTTCATGATCCATGCCGGAACGATGAGTACGGGTTCGGCATAGACATCATCGGTAGTCGGCGAATATTGAATGAGCTCGATAAGGCGATTCCGATAGACCACTTTGCCCGGCGTAACAGCGACGTTCACGCCCACTTTGAATTGCTCGGCTCCGACCGGAGGCCTACCACCGACCAAACGCAACCAATCCTCGTGAAAATGCCGCATCCCCCTGACCAGATTCAATCCGCCCTGCTTAATTGTAGCAGTGCTGACCTCCGGATTGAGCCATGGAATATTTGAAGGCGATACCACGTCGAGGAGCTGGCGAGTAACGAATTCGACCACCCGCTCGTGATGTTTGTCGATTCCGTCGACGCCGGTGGTGGCATTGTGCCACCATTGCTGATGCAGCAAGAAGTTCTGATAAATCAATTTGTGCGGCCACTGTTGCCATTCAGCGGCAACGAAACGGTCGTCCTGCGGAAGAGGATCGATACAGGGCGAAGGGTTGGATGCACTGATACATTGCATCCAATACAATCCGATTCGGCCCGCCTTCCGCCATGCCTTCTCGACAAGCTGCGCCTGTTTCCCCGGCGACATCCAAAGATGCCCAAGCCAATCAAAGTATGCCTCTGAAAGCCCAACCGGGCTTATGCCGGCGGTAAGCCGCCCAATACGAGCTCGAAAGACGCGGTCGATGCTGCGCCAGGCAACATCGGATGCTCGATCCATGCCTTGGCCTGCATCCGCATGCCGTGTTTGCACATCCGTCTTGACACGCTCTTTTGTCACTGGGGCGCCACCCTCAAGCGAGGGGTTTTTACTCATGTCGTCCATCGAGAGCGTCCCAACCATCACAAGGTCCTGGTCGTCAAGGGTAGATACTACGGCACGTCACCCGTCGAACCGATCCGAAGTGAGGAAAACATTGACAGATGCCAACAGCCTCGTTCCGATCGCAGTCTCAGTTGTATTCGGATATCCATGCCGCATAACGATTCATGAACGTCTGAAGGAAGTTTTTCGTGGTCTCGTTGCTGATATTGCCGTGCTCATCGATCAGCCCTTGAGAAAAATGAATGTACACCTCCGGCTGTCCCAGTGTCGGGACGTCAAGATAACCAAGCACGCTGCGTAGATGTGCCTGAGCTACTGCGGTGCCGATCGCTCCGATCGATGCACCCGCAATGCCGGCAGGCTTGCCAGCCCATAGATTCTTTCCGTATGGCCGCGATACCCAATCCAGAACGTTCTTGAGCGCGGTCGGAAGCGAGCGATTGTGCTCAGGAGTCACGAACAGAAGGGCTTTTGCTGCAGCGATTTGCGATTTGGTGCGCGATACCGATTCGGGCGGCGATCGATCGAGATCCTGATTGTATACCGGTAGGTCATCTATTCGGACGAAGTCGCAATCGAAGTCGCTCGGTGCGAGCTTCACCAAAGCCTTTGCGAGCTTCAGATTGATTGAATCCTTGCGGACACTTCCAACAATGATTGCAACTGTGCGAGCCATGAAAGCGATCCTCGTCGTAGTTTCAAGTCAATTGCCCCGGCTTACGTCCCCACCGGGTCAATTCCGTTAAAGCCCGTCTACTCCTGCTCAAATAGAACCATACGGCTCGGAGCAAGCATTGAATTGACGACAGTCAATGTTTTCTCGTCAAAGAATCTGTTGTGAGGTCGCGCATTGACCAGTCAATCAAGTGCCGCCTCGATCATCGCCGAGCCACGGGTCAGGATTGATGGAAGACAGTGGAACATCGGCCAAGCTCTTCTTCAGTTCCACCTCGTGAACGTGAACGTGCTCCGCGCCGCACCGGCGCATAATTTCCTGCGCCTTATGTTCTGCTTCTGGGTCGCGAACGCGCACCAATACGACCAGACCGCTCATCCGCAACTCGTCCTCCAAGTCAATACTTTCCCCGGTACTGACAAGGCGATTTTTAATGACCTTGGCCAGCCCAGCCGCGGCAGCACCGCCGGCAAGCGCCGCGGCCGCCGCGGCAGCCAAAGCTCCGCCTGATGCCACGATCGGAAGCGCGGTTCCCAAGGTGCCAATCGTTATCAGGGTTCCGAACACCAAGGCGGTTGCGGAGATTTCATCATCCGGCTTGATCAACTCACGTCGGGGCGCATCGGGATGCTCCGCCGCCACTACCGGCTCGGAATAGTACGCTCCCAGAGCGTGCATGACCGTCATTCGGCTTGCCATAAGGTCGATATCGCCGCGGTCGAATCCGGATCGAGTCAGATCGTCCACGAGCCGATCGAGGGCTTCGCGGTTCCTAACCGTTCCCACCACTTCTCGAACGCGGATGGTATCGAGGACTTCGTTTGCAGAATGATTATCCGTCATGATCTCCCGCTTTGGTTGTAGGCGTGCCCCTACCTAATATTGGCCCCGCAAGAATTCTCGCATCGGCCTACGTCCGCCATGACGATGGTCAATATTGAACCACTACAGCCAAAAGCGTGGGATAGCTGCAACACCAGGCGAGTGTGAATTTGAGCTGAAATCCGGTAACGCTCAATGCAATCGTGAGCGCTGATCCGTGGATTGCAGGACGAGTGCCTTGTATATCAAGGCAAAGCCTTGCATCGCGAGCAGATACTGGTGTGACCGTGTCGCGAAATTATGGGCCATCTGAAGCAGCTCTGGATTGCTGCGTTCGAATTCTGAAATCGCTTCCATCGTAAACGCTTCAGTACCTTGTGCATCGATGTCACGCACCAGCCGGGCGCGGGTTTCCTCGCTGACGGCAGGAAGCGGCGACAGATCGCCCGACATCGGCAATCCTGGAACCAGCAGACGGAAAAACATCGCAAATCCCGACATGACCTTCCGTGAATCTCCGACGTCGGCCGCGCACCGGGTCGCCATATCCAATAGTTCAGGATTGTGCCGTTTGAGGTGCGCGACGACTTCTGCCGTACAGATATCAGGCCCGCGAGTGTCGAACTCTCGGGCGATCAACTCACGAGTTTGTTCGGTGACCCGCGGAAGCATGCTCATGTCGAATCGCGTTCGCCGTCAATCAGTGTTGGCTACCGTAAGCGCTCATTTTGCGCAATGCGCATCGCCGCGTTTTCGACAACGCGAACATTGCCTACGCATCACGGAGCGATGACGAGTAAATCATTCCCAGCCCGACAAAAAATTGACGATCGTCAGGGCTGAACCCTGGTGTTTGACCGTTCAATAGACCCGGTGCTGGGCCCAAGATCGGCAAAGGCCAAGGAGGTGCTGCAATGCGGTCAGATCCCGACATCGAACAAGAGTTGAAGCGCCGCCTTGAGTCAGATCCCGATACGAATGGCGCCGACATTGCCATAGCCGTCAAGGACGGCATCGTCACGCTGACGGGCTTTGCCCGCAGCTTTCGCCAAAGGCGGAAAGCGGAACAGTTGGCCAAAGGCATCGCGGGCGTAATTGGCCTCGCCAATGACGTTCAGGTACGCCTGCCATTGGTGCAGCGTCGGCCCGATCCGGAAATTGCTCGGGACGCACTGGAATCGATCAACCGGCGCTTGCCGTATTCGGGGGACCGGATACGCATCGTGGTTGAGGACGGGCTGATATGCCTGGAAGGTCAAGTGGAGTGGGCCTATCAGAGCGAGGCTGCCGAGGAGCTTGCCGAGGCGGTACGAGGCGCCTGCGGCGTGGTCAATAAGTTGGACGTTTGTTCCTACGTTCCGTCCAGCGAGATCAAGCATAAAGTTGGTCAAGCGCTTTTCGACGCGGCGTCTTTCGACGCCAATAGCCAATCGAGCGAGCCAGATCACAACGAATTTGTTTTGCTGGGTGCGATTCGTTCTTGGGCAGAGAGGGGTACCTCCCGCCCGTCCAAGTAAGCGGCGGTCACCTCGATGCTACTCCGTCGCAGTTCGACACGAACGATGAATGGACGGCAACGAAATCTCATACCGATGACACATAATCCTACCAAAGACGTGTGATTCATAATTCATGCCGTGAAGTAGCCGTCATGAATGGTGCAATATTGGAAGCGCCGTCGTCCGCGCAAATGCAAGCTCGGACTGAGTGGCATGCAATATCCGGCGCCGATGCAATCGATCGATTGCAGAGTCGATCAAGCGGCCTCACCGATCTAGAAGCAAGGCAGCGCCTGGAAAGGCACGGATTTAACCGGCTGCCAACGGCGCAGACACGCAGCGCCATCTCCCGGCTCGTAGCGCAATTCAATAATCGTTTGATCTATGTTCTCCTGATCTCCGCGGCTATAACCGCTTTGCTTGGCCACGGGATTGATGCAGGCGTTATCCTGGGTGTCGTCGTCGTCAATGCCCTCGTTGGCTTCGTTCAAGAGGGACGGGCAGAACGCGCGCTAGGCGCTATCAAAGCGATGATCAGCACTCGCGCCACGGTTTTGCGCGACGGTCATAGACTCATGATCGACGCGGAAAAGCTAGTCCCGGGCGACATCGTCTTGATCGAAGCTGGAGATCGTGTGCCTGCGGATCTGCGGCTCTTGCGGGCGCGGAATCTGAAGATTGACGAATCCGCTCTTACGGGGGAATCGATTGCGGCCGAAAAGGACGAAAATCCTGTCGATGCGCGTGCGGCGTTAGGAGACCGCCAATCCATGGCTTATGCCGGCACTTTTGTCGTTGCTGGCCAAGGGCAGGGCATTGCGGTTGCAACGGGTCTTGATACGGAAATCGGGCACATCAGCTCGATGTTGCGGTCAGTGGAGACGCTGACCACCCCGTTGATTCGCCAGATCAATCACTTCGCTCGCTATCTTACCTTTGCGATCCTTGGCTTCTCATCCCTCGTGTTTGTCCTGGCCGTCTGGCTTCGATCGTACCCATGGACCGATGCGTTCATGATCGTGGTTGGCCTTGCGGTCGCTGCGATTCCGGAGGGCCTCCCGGCGGTGATGACCGTTACCCTTGCGATCGGCGTGCAAAAAATGGCCGCGCGTCATGCCATTGTCCGTCAACTCCCTGCCGTGGAAACGCTCGGGTCGGTTTCCGTCATCTGCTCAGATAAGACCGGGACCCTTACCCAAAATGAAATGACTGTTCGGACCGTCGTCACAAAGGGTGGCGTTACCGAGGTCACTGGAATTGGCTATGATCCACGCGGAGCATTCCGGCAAGGTGCTCGCGAAATCGATAGCGTGGCGGATCTGTCTCTTAGAGAACTGGCGTTGGCGGCGTTGCTTTGCAACAACGCGGTCTTACGACGTACGGATACCGACTGGGCCGTTGACGGCGACCCGATGGAAGGCGCGCTTGTGTCGCTTGCGATCAAGGCAGGATACGACGTCGATACGACATGGCGGCAATTTCCCAGGACGGACGAAATCCCCTTCGATTCTCGACATCGCTATATGGCGACGTTGCACCATGGGCACGACGACGGATTTGTGGCCTATGTAAAGGGCGCACCTGAACAGGTGATTGCAATGTGCTCCAGTCAGCACGCGTCGCATGGAGCAGAGCCAATCGACTTGGCGCACTGGAACCGGATGATTGATGCACTAGGCGCGAATGGACAGCGGGTGCTGGCGCTGGCGAAAAAGCCGATGCCGCGCGGTGCCCATGAGCTCACTTTTCAGGAGGTCGAACGAGATCTGGTCCTCATCGGCTTGGTCGGACTGATTGACCCGCCGCGCGAGGAGGCCATTACCGCTGTTGCCGAGTGCGCAACGGCCGGAATTCGAGTCAAGATGATCACAGGAGACCATGCGGCGACCGCCACCGCTGTTGCGCGCCAACTCGGTCTGGAACGACCGGACGCGGTCATCACTGGGGATCGGCTGAATTCCCTGGACGATGAGGCATTCCGTCGTGCAGCCAAAGAGACGACCGTTTTCGCGCGCACTACACCCGAGCACAAATTGCGTTTGGTGGAGGCGCTTCAGGCGGATGGGGCGATTGTTGCCATGACCGGTGATGGCGTCAACGATGCCCCCGCGCTCAAGCGGGCGGACGTCGGCATTGCAATGGGCCGCAAGGGCACCGAAGCAGCGAAGGAGGCGGCTGAAGTAGTTCTTGCCGATGATAATTTCGCCACCATCGTGTCCGCGATCCGCGAGGGCCGCACCGTTCATGACAACTTGATCAAAGTGATCGGCTGGACGTTGCCGACGAACGCCGGCGAAGCAATGACCATTGTCATGGCGATCCTGATTGGTCTGACGCTGCCGCTCACTCCCGTGCAAATTTTGTGGGTCAACATGGTCACCGCGGTCGGACTCGGATTGACGCTCGCATTCGAACCACCGGAATCAGACGTAATGCAACGACCGCCTCGGGCGCCAGATGCGCCGATCTTATCCGGCATCTTGCTTTGGAGAGTGATTTTTGTGTCGTTGCTATTTGTGGCGGGAGCCTTTGGCATGTTCTTCTGGGCTGAGAAGCGTGGCCTGTCGATCGAACAGGCGCACACCGTGGTCGTCAACACCATTGTCGTTCTGGAGATATTCTATCTGTTCGGAATGCGGTATCGACGCGCGAGCGCTTTCACTTGGCCCGGAGTCTTCGGTACGCCGGCGGTCCTCGCTGGAATCGGGTTTACGTTATTGGCCCAACTGCTGTTTACTTACGCGCCGTTCATGCAGGCGATCTTTGCAACCCGCGCAGTCTCCTTTGCCGACGGGTTGCTCGTTATAGCGACTGGTGTGACCTTTCTGTTTATCCTTGAGCTTGAGAAGTTCCTGTTGCGGAGATTGCATCCGCAGTTCATCCCTGCGGGAACGACGGTGTAGCGCGACACATCGCGCGGCCACAGGCTATCCGCGCGACGGAGCTGTTTGAAATTGAAGCAAAAGCATACGATTGCCCCGGTGAGGTCGCCGCTCTCGCTGCCAATTCACGAGTGCTCCGTCGGATAGTGAGGTACCAGCAAGTCCTCGAGTTGCAGCAACTCGCGCAAGGCGCCGATCGCCTCGACCGCGTCTTCGGCGTTGGCAACCGATGACAGGCGACGATGCACGTCGCGCCATGGTGGCGGCCGGCCGCGCCGAAGTTCCTCTTCGACGAAGGCCTTGGCCTGAGAAAGCGTGGCGAGTCGCCGCGGCTTCGGCGTATCTTTGACCACGATGGCCGGTTCAATTGGCAGTTCAGTCATGGAGGCACGCTCCGCATTGACGCTCTCGATGCCCGAGCAATATTGGCATAAAACTCAATCCAATTATCGGAAAGTCAATGTGTTCGGCGGCGGTCTTCACATTGCGAATGAGCGATCGTGCCATCATTTTTTTGCCCACTTTCGCAAGCACCATGGTGTTCTGGATCGAGATCAATGAGATGAGGACGGCATAAGTCGATAGCCTTGTACAAGTGGCGGCAGTCGCGCTCAAAGGAGCTGCAGTCGTGGGTAGGCGTGCGGCAATTCATGATCGAGCCTTCGATGGTGGCGAGTTCCATTCTGAGCTTGCGAAATGTCGAAAGGCCGTGGCAGTTTCGAAGGGCCAGCCGATTTGCCAACCTAACCGATTGGCGGAGTATTGGTGGCATGTCGAATCCGGCGTGGTCAGGCAGGTCCGCCTGCAAAGCAGCGGGTTGCGATGCATCCACGAATTTTTTCTGCCGCCTGAGTGGTTTGTGTGCGACGGCATAAGCGAAGACATGGTCATTGAAGCTGTCTGCGACGGCACCGTACTCGGGCGTTATGGGCGCTTTGACCTTGAGCGCCTTGCGGTGGAGTCTGTCGCGATTGCGCAAATATTGCGCGATGCGCAGAACCGGCAAACCGCCAGAGCAGAAGGGCATATTTTCAACCTATGGCACCAGCGCTCGGTCGAAAAGGTGCGTGTTTTTTTGGATCAGATGAGAGCGCGCCTGCCGGCGAGATCCGATGGATTCACTCCGCTGCCCATGTCGCGATATGATATGGCCGATTATCTGGGTCTCTCCGTCGAAACGGTCAGTCGGGCGCTAAGCATCCTGCGATCCCGCCGTGTCGTAGAGTTCGATGGCGTTCGAACACTGAAAATTGCGCATGGTTTGGATGATCACTTCCCGT
>NZ_NHSK01000157.1 GCF_016653355.1 Rhodoplanes elegans
TCATGACGTGTCTCCGTTGGGTTCCGCGGTGCGATACGCCCGGTTCCGCGGCGCCGGAAGGTCCGGCCGAGGATTTGCAAAAGCTTGCTCCGCCGGCCCGGCCGCGGCGATGATCCTGGTCGTCGTCGACGCGGTCGCGTCGCGGCTGTTCCCTGACCCCGATAGCCCCCCGGACGCCCCGTGCACGATTCAGCGCCGCAACCGCCCGACCCGCGAGCCCGTTCCGCCACCGAGCATCCCGCCGTGATGACGGTCGCCGAGCTCGAGGCGTTCCTGGCGCACGAGTACCCGCAGATGTTCGACGCCGGAACCGGTGTCCGCATCGAGGCGGCATGGTATCACGGCGCCCGCGTCCGCCAGGCCTTCAGGCCCGAGATGCTGCGGCCGGGCGGGACGATCTCGGGCCCGACCATGATGGCGCTCGCCGACGTCGCCCTCTATGTCGCGGTGCTGGCCTCGATCGGGCCGGTGCCGCTGGCCGTGACGACCAGCTTCAACATCAACTTCCTGCGCCGGCCGGCCCAGCGCGACCTCGTCGCCCAGGCGTCGCTGATGAAGCTCGGCAAGCGGCTGGCGGTCGGCGAGGTGGCGATCCTGTCGGAGGGGCACCCCGATCCGGTGGCGCATGTGACCGCGACCTACTCCATCCCGGCAAGGCATTCTCCCTAGGTATCAAAATACCATATTTTTAAGACATTGTTTTCGTTGGTATATTTTACGCGTTTCGGGATTGACGTGGGCGACCCCGGACGGTAGACACGCCGCCACGGTGGAGGCCTTCCGGCGCCCGCCGGCAACGCGCCCCGCGGTGGGCTCACTCCGGCTCGTCCGGGCGCGTCCGACCAAGAACTCCACACCATCGGATCAGGACGCCATGAAGAGCTATTCGGCCAAGCCTGCCGAGGTCGACAAGAAGTGGGTGATGATCGACGCCTCCGGCCTCGTCGTGGGCCGGCTCGCGGCGATCGTGGCGATGCGGCTGCGCGGCAAGCACAAGCCGACCTTCACGCCCCATGTCGACTGCGGCGACAACGTCATCATCGTCAACGCCGACAAGGTCGTGTTCACGGGCCGCAAGGTGCAGCAGAAGGTGTACTATCACCACACCGGCTTCATCGGCGGCATCAAGGAGCGTTCGGCCAAGTCGATCCTCGAGGGCCGGTTCCCCGAGCGCATCGTCGAGAAGGCCGTGCAGCGCATGCTGCCGCGCGGGCCGCTCGGCCGCCGTCAGCTCGGCAACCTGCGCGTCTACAGCGGCCCCTCCCATCCGCACGAGGCCCAGACGCCGGAGACGCTCGACGTCGCGGCGCTGAACCGCAAGAACGCCAGGAGCGCGTGATCATGGCCGAGACCATTCAATCTCTCGAAGATCTCTCGGCCCTGAAGACGGCCGGCGTCGTCGAGGCCCCGAAGTACGAGCAGAAGCTCGACAAGCAGGGCCGCGCCTACGCGACCGGCAAGCGCAAGGACGCGGTCGCCCGCGTCTGGGTGAAGCCGGGCACCGGCAAGATCGTCATCAACGGCCGCGACGTCGAGGTCTACTTCGCCCGTCCGGTGCTGCGCATGATGATCCAGCAGCCGCTCGTCTCGTCGAACCGCAACGGCCAGTACGACATCACCTGCACGGTGTCGGGCGGCGGTCTCTCCGGTCAGGCGGGTGCGGTGCGCCACGGCATCTCCAAGGCGCTGACCCACTACGAGCCGGATCTGCGCGGCGTGCTCAAGCGCGGCGGCTTCCTGACCCGCGACTCGCGCGTCGTCGAGCGCAAGAAGTACGGCCGCGCCAAGGCTCGCCGGTCGTTCCAGTTCTCGAAGCGCTGATTTTTTCCGCAAGTCCTGCGGAATGCGAAAGGGGGGCCCTGCGGCCCCCCTTTTTTGTTTGCTTGGATACGGCTCGTCGCGCCGGCGATCGAGGGTCACGCCGCGGTCGCGACCATCGTCCCGGTCGCGGCGACGCTCGCGTCCGAGCCTGCGGCGCCGGCCGGCGGCGGGCCGGGCGGCGGCGGGGCCGGCGGCCAGCCGCCCTGCATGGCCGAGTTCACCAAGCTCCAGGCCGAGACCGACAAGCGCGGCAAGGCCGCCAAGGCCGGCGTCGACAAGAAGCTGCCGCGCGAGGAGCTGTGCAAGCTGTTCTCCAGCTTCGCGAGCGCGATCGGCAGCTGGGCCAAGTTCGCCGCCGACAAGGCGCCGACCTGCGGCATCCCGCCGAACATCGTCCAGCAGCTCAAGACCGGCAGCGTCAACATCGGCAAGACCGCCAAGCAGGCCTGCGCGGCCGGCCCGATGGGCGGACCCGGCCCGGCCGCCGGCCCGCCGAGCCTGAGCGAGGCGCTCGGCACCGCCCGCGCCCCGACCGGCGCCGCCGGCAGCGGCGGCAAGCCGACCGGCACGTTCAACACCCTCACCGGAAGCTCGATCGCGCGATGAGCACGTTGCAGGGACGGATCGCGGATTCGGTCGGCAACTGGGTCGACCGGAACGCCCCGTCCGCCGTCAAGCCGTATCTCCGCCTCTCCCGTTTCGACCGCCCGATCGGCGCCTGGCTCCTGCTGATCCCGTGCTGGTGGTCGGCGGCGCTCGCCGCCATGGCGGCCGGCTGGTCGCTGCCGAACGTGTGGCACCTGATCCTGTTCTTCGTCGGCGCCTTCGTGATGCGCGGCGCCGGCTGCACCTGGAACGACATCGCCGACCACGACATCGACAAGCGCGTCGAGCGCACCCGGCTGCGGCCGATCGCGTCGGGCGCCGTGACGCTGTCGCAGGCGCTCGCCTATGCGATCCTGCAGTCGCTGGTCGGCTTCCTGGTGCTGGTCCAGTTCAACGGCTTCGCCATCGCGACCGGCATCGCGTCGCTCGGCATCGTGGCGCTCTACCCGTTTATGAAGCGCGTCACCTACTGGCCCCAGATCGTCCTCGGCCTCGCCTTTTCGTGGGGCGCCCTGATGGGCTGGGCGGCCGCCTTCGGGCAGCTCGATCTTGCCCCGATCCTGCTCTATCTCGGCGCCATCGCCTGGGTGATCGGCTACGACACCATCTACGCCCACCAGGACCGCGCCGACGACCTGTTCGCCGGGATCAAGTCGACGGCGCTGCTGTTCGGCGCCGACACGAAGCGGATGCTGATGCTGTTCTACGGCACCGCCGTGGTGCTGATCGGCCTCGCCGGATACGCCGCGGGTGGCGGCTACTGGTTCGTCGTCGGGCTCGGCGCCTTCGCGATCCATCTCGGCTGGCAGATCACGACGCTCGACATCGACGACACCGAGCGCTGCCTGATGCAGTTCCGCTCCAACCGCGACGCCGGCCTCCTGTTGTTCGCCGGCATGGTGCTCGACGCCCTGCTGTGAGCGCGGCGCGAAGCGACTCTGCCCTCTCCCCGTGTACGGGGAGAGGGTGGCTCGCCGCGCAGCGGCGAGTCGGATGAGGGGGCGCTTCCGTAAAGCTCAGACTCGCGGCGACGCCCCGTCACCCGACGTTCGCGCTGATCGCGCGAACGTCGACCTCTCTCCGCACAGCGGGGAGAGGTTAAATGGCGGCATCGGAAAAAATCAGCTCCGCGCGATGAGCTCTTTCTCGTCCTTGTGGATGCGCGGGGCGACCGGCAGGCGGCCGGGCTTTCGGCGCATCAGGATCGAGGCGCGGCGGCGCTTGAGCGGCGAAGCGCGGCGGCGGCGCGGCTGGGCCTTCGCGAGGCGCACGCTGCCCATGCGGGCGAACGGCTCGCGCAGCGTGCCGTCGGTCTCGGCGACCAGCAGCGGCAGGCCGAGCCGGTTGGCCCAGAGCTGCCATTCGGCGACGGCGTCGGTGCCGTCGTCGGCGACGAACAGCGGCACCGTGAGGGCCGGATCCTTGTGCTCGAGCACCACCGCGACCGAGCCGTCGCTGGTCTCGTCCGGCGGCGCGACGCGCAGCGCGACGCCGAGGAAGCTCGCCACCGGCACGGACACCTTCATCGGAATTCCGGCGACCGCACGCCGCAGCACCAGCGTGTCGTGGTCGAGCTCGACGATCCGCTCCTTGGAGTCGGACGCCTGATCCGCGGTCCGGAACCGGACCGGAAGAGCGAAGGGGTCGAGCCGGACATGCCGGCTCGACCCGGAGGGAGCAACCCCACCGGCACTCATTCGACGCCTCGCTTTTTACAGCATCCCTGTTCGGACTCTGTCGGCCCGATCTTTCCTGAGAGACTAGCGCCGATGGTTTGGTCTTGTCTTAAAACCCTCGGTTAATCAGGCGTTTCCGCAATGCTTCGAACCACATGATCAACGGAGCGTTGCCCCGTAGCGTTGCTTTTTCGGAAACGTCTAAAGGCCTTTCGCGGACGCCCGCCCGAGCGGCCCGCGGGCCCGGCTCCTGGCCGCGACGAATTTCGGCTTGATCGCGACCGCGGCGCGCCCCATGTCGTGGAGCGAGAAACTGCCGCGCCGCCGTTCCCTCCCCGCACCGAAAGCGCAAGAAGCCGCATGTCCTCCCTGTTCGATCAGTCCGCGCTCGTCACGCTCGCCGAGCGTCTCGTCGCCGCGGCCCGCCGCGCCGGCGCCGATGCGGCCGACGCGATCGCCACCCGCGGCGTCTCGCTCTCGGTCGACGTGCGCGACGGCAGCGTCGAGGAATCGACCCGCTCGGAAAGCGACGACCTCGGCCTGCGCGTGCTGGTCGGGCGCCGCCAGGCCGTGGTGTCGACCAACGATCTCGCCGGCGACGGCTTCGACGCACTCGCCGAGCGCGCCGTCGCGATGGCGCGCGTCGCGCCCGAGGATCCTTATGCCGGCCTCGCCGATCCGGCGCTGCTCGCGCGCGACGTGCCGGATCTCGATCTGATCGATCCCGACATGCCGGACGTCGCCGTGCTGGAGGCGCGCGCCAAGGCGGCCGAAGGTGCCGGCCTCGCCATCGCCGGCGTGTCGAAGTCGGGCGGCGCCTCGGCCTCGACCGGCATCGGCGGCATGGTGCTGGTCACCTCGACGGGCTTCACCGGCATCTATGCCGGCTCGCGCCATTCGGTGTCGATGACGGCGATCGCCGGCGAGGGCACCAAGATGGAGCGCGACTACGACTGGTCCTCCACGGTGCATGCGAGCGATCTCGACGATCCCGAGAAGATCGGCCGCACCGCCGGCGAGCGCGCCGTGAAGCGCCTCGATCCGCGCAAGGTGTCGACCCGCAAGGTGCCGGTCGTGTTCGCGCCGCGCGTCGCCGGCTCGCTGGTCTCGCATCTGGTCTCGGCCGTGAACGGATCGTCGATCGCGCGGAAGACGAGCCTGTTGCGCGACAAGCTCGGCCAGCGCGTGTTCGCGCCCGGCATCCGGATCGTCGACGATCCGCTGCGCAAGCGCGGCCTGCGCTCACATCCCTTCGACGCCGAGGGCGTCGCCGCGCGGCCGCTCGCGCTCGTCGACGACGGCGTGATCACGACCTGGATCCTCGACTGCGCGACGGCGCGCGAGCTCGGCATGACGACGACCGGCCACGCCCAGCGCGGCGTCTCCTCGACGCCGAGCCCGAGCGCCTCCAACGTCCATCTCGAGCCGGGCGGCGAAACGCCGGAGGCGCTGATCGCCGACATCGCCGACGGGTTCTACATCACCGACCTGATCGGCATGGGCGTCAACATGGTGACGGGCGACTACAGCCGCGGCGCCTCCGGCTTCTGGATCGAGAACGGCATCGTGATCTATCCGGTCAGCGAGGTGACGATCGCCGGCAATCTCATCGACATGTTCGGCACGCTGCGGCCGGCGAACGATCTCGCCTTCCGCTACGGCGTCAACGCGCCCACCATCCGGGTCGAGGGCCTCACCGTTGCGGGTGTCTGACACGGCGGACCACGCCACGCTCGTCACGCCGCTCGAGACGATCGTGCGCGAGGCGGGCGCCCTGGCGCTCGCCGCGATCCGCGACCCGATCAAGAGCTGGTACAAGGGCAAGGGCGAGGACCAGCCGGTCTCCGAGGTCGACCTCGCGGTCGACCGCCTGCTGAAGGCGCGGCTCGGCTCGCTGCTGCCGGACGCCGGCTGGCTGTCGGAGGAGACCGAGGACGACCCCGCGCGGCTCGGCTGCGACCGGCTGTGGGTGGTCGATCCGATCGACGGCACCCGCGGCTTCATCGCCGGCAAGCCGGATTGGACCATCTCGGTCGCGCTGGTCGAGCACGACCGGCCCGTGCTCGCCGCACTGCTCGCGCCCGTCACCGACGAGATGTTCCTGGCCGTCGCCGGCCGCGGCGCCACCCGCAACGGCGCGCCGATCCGGGTGGCGCCCGCCACGCACGAGGCGGCCGAGGCGCTGTTCGCGGGCGCCGTCGTCGCCGGGCCGCCGCGCCTCGTCGAGCGCTTCGCCGCCGAGGCGTCCGGCGTCGTGCCGGTGCCCAAGGTGCACTCGCTCGCGCTGCGAATCGCCCGCGTCGCGCACGGGCGAATCCACGTCGCCTTCGCGTCCAAGGACAGCCACGACTGGGATCTTGCGGCTGCCGATCTTTTGGTGCACGAAGCCGCGGGGACGCTCACCACGGTCGCCGGAGAGACCATCCGGTACAACCGTCCGGTGCCACGACACGAGGCGCTCGTCGCCGCCGATCCGATGCGGAATCGGGCGGCGCGCGAGATCGTCACGCGCCTCGCGCGCACGTCCCGCTGAGCCGCCGCGACCCCGGGGCGCGTGATACCGGGGCGTGCGGCATCGGCGATACACCGACGAGGAGACGGCGGTCTTGGTCGAACGATTGCCGTTCACCTTCACGGCGTACCGGCTGGCCACCCGCGCCGCCACACCCTTCGCGAGATACCTGCTCGGCCGTCGCCTGAAGCGCGGCAAGGAGCATCCGCAGCGGCTGCCCGAGCGCCGCGGCGAAGCCGGCCAGGCGCGGCCGCGCGGCCCCCTGGTGTGGGTGCACGGGGCGAGCGTCGGCGAGCTGATCGCGGCGCTGCCGCTGATCGAGCGCCTCGCCGGGCAGGGCATCGCCGTGCTGGTGACGTCGGGCACCGTGACGTCGGCCGAGGTGGCGGCCCGCCGGCTGCCGCGCGGCGCCATCCATCAGTTCGTGCCGCTCGATGCGCCTGCCTATGTGGCGCGCTTCCTCGATCACTGGCAGCCCGATCTCGGCCTGTTCGTCGAGTCCGACCTGTGGCCGAACCTGATCGTCGGCTGCGGCGACCGGAACATCCCGCTGATTCTGATCAACGGCCGCCTGTCGGAGCGCTCCTTCGCCAAGTGGCAGCGCGCGCCGGCGACCATCGAGGCGCTGCTGTCGCGCTTCGACCTGTGCCTGGTGCGCTCGGCCGAGGACGCGCAGCGCTTCGGCGCGCTCGGGGCGCCGCGCCTCGGCGTCACCGGCAACCTCAAGCTCGACGGCCCCGCCCTGCCGGTCGATCCGGCGCGCCTCGCCGAGCTGGAGCGGGCCCTCGCCGGCCGGCCGCTGGTCGTCGCCGCCTCGACCCATGCGGGCGAGGAGGTGGCGCTGATCGAGGCGCACCGCCGGCTGCGGCTGGAGTTCCCGCGCCTCCTCACCGTGATCGCGCCGCGCCATCCGGAGCGCGGGGCCGAGATCGCCGCGCTCGCCCGCGCCGGCGGCCTGGAGGCGGCCCGCCGCTCGCAGTCTGTGCTGCCCAACGCGGCGACCGAGATCTACGTCGCCGACACGCTCGGCGAGCTCGGCCTGCTCTACCGGCTCGGCCGCGTCGTGTTCATGGGCGGCTCGCTGATCCCGCACGGCGGCCAGAACCCGATCGAGCCGATCAAGCTCGGCGCCGGCGTGCTGCACGGCCCGCACGTGAAGAATTTCTTGGATCTCTACCAGGCGCTCGACAGCGCCGAGGGCGCGATCGCGGTCGCCGACGGCGCCGATCTGGCCCGCCGGCTCGCCGGCCTGCTGGGAAATCCCGGGGCACAGGCCCGGCTCGCCGCCGCCGGCGAGCACACCGTCAACACGCTCGCCGGAGCGGTCGAGCGCACCATGGCGGCGCTGGAGCCCTATCTGGCGCAGATCCGCCTGCGGAGCCGGCCCGAGGAGGCGTGAGCCGAACGATGCGTGAGCCGGACTTCTGGTGGCGCGCTCCTGGCCTCGCCGCGATGCTGGCGTCGCCGCTCGGCACGGTCTACGGCCGGATCGCCGCGGCGCGGCTGCGCCGGCCCGGCCGCACCCTGCCCGTGCCGGTCGTTTGCGTCGGCAATCTCACGCTGGGCGGCGCCGGCAAGACGCCGACCGCCATCGCGATCGCCCGCCTCCTGCAGGGCGCTGGGCTCAAGCCCATCTTCCTCACCCGCGGCTACAAGGGCCGGCTCAAAGGCCCGCTGACCGTGACGCCGGGCGCCGCGGCGGCCGATGTCGGCGACGAGCCGCTGCTGCTCGCCCGCACGGCACCGACGATCCTGGCCCGCGACCGCGTCGCCGGCGCACAGGCGGCGCTCGCCGCCGGCGCCCGGGTCATCGTGATGGACGACGGGCTGCAGAACCCGTCGCTCGCGAAGTCGCTGGCGCTCGTCGTGCTCGACGGACGGCGCGGCATCGGCAACGGCTGCGTGTTTCCGGCCGGGCCGTTGCGGCTCGGCCTCGAGGCGCAGCTCGACGTCGCCCATGCGCTCCTGGTGATCGGGCCGCCGAGCGACCTCGCGCTGTCCGTGCTCGACGCGACGCGCCGGCGCGGCCTGCCGGTCTTTTCGGGGCGCGTGCTGCCCGACCCCGCCGCCGTCGCGGCGCTGCGGGGGAAACGCCTCCTCGCCTATGCGGGGATTGCAGATCCAGGAAAATTCTTCGCGACGCTGGCGAATGCCGGGCTCGCGCCGGTGCGCACCGCGCATTTCGCCGACCACCACGCCTTCACCGAGACGGAGGCGGCCAGGCTGATCGCCGACGCGGCAGCCGACGGGCTGACGCTGGTGACGACCGAGAAGGATTTCTTGCGGCTGCAGGGCGACCCGGCGCTCGCGGCGCTGGCGGCGGCGAGCGCCACCCTGCCGGTCGGCCTCGTGATCGACGACACGGCCGGCCTGCGCGCCGTCCTGGCGGCGCGGACGGGCCTGCGACTCTGATCGCGGATCCGGTCGCGTCTTCGCGCGCGACGAAATTAATCGCGGCCTCTCGGCGGTCGTCGTCCGCGCAGGCGGACGACCCAGTATCCACCGGCGCCAAAGGCTGATCCGACCGCTGCGGCGTACTGGGTGCTCCGCCTTCGCGGAGCACGACAGGGGAGAGGTTTCGGCCCTGCAGGCAACGCCGCGAGGATCAGGGCTGCGGCTTGGCGCGGTCCGGATAGAGCCGCTGGGCGACCGCCTCGGGGCCCGCATAGGCCTCCTGGTGCTCGACGCTCCAGTATTTCAGCTCCTCGAGCGGAATCGGCACGCCGGTGACGGCACAGCGGACGAAGGCGCCGGCCCGCAGCACGCGGAAATCGGCGTCGAGATAGCGGACCTCCGCCTCGCCCGTCTGCGGCGAGCGGAAGTCGAACCGGTTGAGCACGTAAGACCTCCCGAACGGCATGGGGCCGGGCGTCCCGGCGACGCATGCGACCAATGTAGTCGCTCCCGCGCCGCGACGGAACCCCGGGTTCCACCGACCCGGCCCGGCTCAGAACAGCGAGCCCTGCCCCTCGGCCGGCGTTTTTCGGCGCGCCGGCTTGTTGGCGGGCTTCGACCGTTCTCCGGCGAGGTCCGGGGTCGCGGCCGGCGGCACGGAGGCCGGCGCCGCCGCGCCGCCGTCGGCCCGGGCGGCGATGCGGCCGTCGAAAAATTCCAGCGACAGGCGCTGCCCCGGGATCACGGCGGCGGCGGAGCGCAGCGGCCGGTCGTCGGCGCCGCGCACCAGGGCGAAGCCGCGGGCCAGCACCCCGGTGTAGGA
>NZ_NHSK01000158.1 GCF_016653355.1 Rhodoplanes elegans
GGCCCCCCCGGTCGTCGGCCCGGACGGGTGCCGCGGGCCAGCGCGCCCGTCCGGGCCGACGACCGGGGGGGCCGTGGGTGACGTCACCGGTTGCTCCTCGTCTCGGTTGCCTGTGGCCCATAGCAGAGCCGGCCGGCCGAGGCGTCGGTTTTCGCCGTCCATGAACAAGAATCGCGGCGCCCGATCGTCGCCACGCCGAAGGCGGACCTAGCCGATCGGTCCCCCGGAGCGGCCGGTCGGGATGCCGGAGCGTCTCGTCGGGACAGGGTGGCGCCCCGTCGCGGCGCCGGAGGCGAGCCGTCGGATGCCGGAGCGGCCGGCGCGGGGCCGACGGCGGCGGGTCGAGACGCGATCCGTCGCGACGCCGCAGGCGGCCAATCGCGGCGCTGGAGTCGCCCCCCCCGATACGGACCGCGGCAAGTCCGAACGTCTCCGCCCCGCACGATCGCGAGATCGTCGGGCGGAGACGTCCGCTGGCCATCCCACCACGGAGGCTCAGCTCTCTAAACACTCCTGCCGACACACGGCCGACATGCGAAACGCCGACACGCGAAACAGTGCCGGGGATCGAAACGCTGCGGAGCGCGCTCCGTCCCGGGCGGGTCGGACCGCACTCCGATGATCTCGACCCGGCACCGCGTGCGGCGCCGGCTGTCGATGCGAGACGCGCCTACTCCTCGGCGCCCTCGTCGTCGTCCTCCTCGGGCTCGCCCGCGAGGATCTGCTCGGCGATCAGGCCGGCGTTCTGGCGGACCGCCTGCTCGATCTTGGCGGCGACGTCGGGATTGTTGCGCAGGAACGTCTTGGCGTTCTCGCGGCCCTGGCCGATGCGGGTCGAGTCGTAGGAGAACCAGGCGCCCGACTTCTCGACGATCCCGGCCTTGACGCCGAGGTCGATGATCTCGCCGAGCTTGGAGACGCCCTCGCCGTACATGATGTCGAACTCGACCTGCTTGAACGGCGGGGCGAGCTTGTTCTTCACCACCTTGACGCGGGTCTGGTTGCCGACGACCTCCTCGCGCTCCTTGATCGCGCCGATGCGGCGGATGTCGAGGCGCACCGAGGCGTAGAACTTGAGCGCGTTGCCGCCCGTCGTGGTCTCGGGCGAGCCGTACATCACGCCGATCTTCATGCGGATCTGGTTGATGAAGATCACCATGGTGTTGGAGCGGCTGATCGACGCCGTCAGCTTGCGCAGCGCCTGGCTCATCAGGCGCGCCTGCATGCCGGGCTGGGCGTCGCCCATGTCGCCCTCGAGCTCGGCGCGCGGCACCAGCGCGGCGACCGAATCGACCACCAGCACGTCGACGGCGCCCGAGCGCACCAGCGTGTCGGCGATCTCCAGCGCCTGCTCGCCGGCGTCCGGCTGCGAGATCAGGAGGTCGTCGAGATTGACGCCGAGCTTGCGGGCATAGACCGGGTCGAGGGCGTGCTCGGCGTCCACGAAGGCGCAGATGCCGCCCTTCTTCTGCGCCTCGGCGACGGTGTGCAGCGCCAGCGTCGTCTTGCCCGAGGATTCGGGGCCGAAAATCTCGACCACACGGCCGCGCGGCAGCCCGCCGACGCCGAGCGCGATGTCGAGGCCGAGCGAGCCGGTCGATACCGTGTCCACCTCGAGCGGCTTGGTCGACTTGCCGAGCCGCATGATCGAGCCCTTGCCGAAGGCGCGCTCGATCTGGGTGAGCGCGGCATCGAGGGCCTTGGTCTTGTCCATGGAGGTATTCTCAACGACTCGCAGGGGGGCCGACGCCATCAACGCCTCCTCTATGCCCGGGATTCGGAGGGCCGACAACGCAGGCCGCGCCTCCATGAGCTAGACCGTACACCATCTGTTCTCATTTCGCAATATGTTCTCTTTACGTCCTGCATTCATACCGTTGGACGCGCGGCTCGCTTCCGGATCAGGTCGCCGGTCGACGGCTGGCGTCGCGCGCCGGGCGTGCTATGCGGCAGCGGTCGGAGCCCCAGAAGCCGAAGGACTGCCGTCATGCCGATGTTGCGCCCCTCGTCGCGCGTGCCGAGGTCTCGGGCGATCGTGATCGTCCTCGCCGCGGCCGCGCTGGTGACGCCGCTCGGGGCGGCCGACCTGCCCGGGCCGGACGACATCGCGGTGCCGGCGCCGACCGCGCCGCCGAGCCCGGGCGGCGATGCCGCCGGCGACACGGCTGCGGACGCCGCGCTCGCGGCCGAGCGGGCCGCCGTTCAGGCGTTCGGGGCGAAGACTCCGGCCTGCCTGGCCTGGGGCGACGGCTGCGTCACCTGCCTGAGGGGTGAGGACGGCAAGGTCGTGTGCGCCAATCCGGGGCCGGCCTGCCTGCCGCGCGAGACGGCCTGCCTGCGCGTGCGCGACGTGCCGCCCGATGCGGCGCCGAAGGACGCCGCCCCCGCGGATGCGCCGAAAGGCGCCGCGCCGACGGCTCCACCGGCCCCCGCGGCCCCGGCGAAGCCCTGACGGCGGCGCCTACTTGCCGCAGTTCCACACCGGGCCGATCGGCGTGTCGGTCCAGCACGGGCCGAAGCCGCCGCCGTTCCAGCGGCCCTGGTAGAAGCGGGCGCCGCCCCAGCCATAGACCCACTGCCAGCCGTCCGGGGTGAGATAGCGCCGGCCCGGCCCGTAGGGACGGGCGATCCACGAATCGCGAGACCGGTAGGGGCTGGTGTCCTGCGGCGGCTCGTAGCCGGGCAGGAAGCCGTAGCCGCCGCGCGACCGTCGCACCGTCACCTTGGTCCGCTTCTTGGCGGGGCCGGCGGTGGGCGCGGCCGTCCCGGCCTTGGCGGCGGACGGCACCGCGGCCGAATCGGCCGGCGCGGCCGTCGCCGGACCGGCGATGGCTCCGAGCAGGGCGGCGGCGAGAATCAGGGGGATCGGGCGCATGGCGGTCCTTCTGCCGGGAAAGCGCGGCGCAAAAACGGCGCACCCACCCTAGGCCCGGACGCTCCCCGCCTGAAGGGCCCGCGCCGCCGCGACACGAATCGAAACCGAACGCGGCGAACAAGTCCTCACCGGCGCGACCGATCCGACCCGAACCGACGTCCGCTCAGGCGTCGGCCGTGCGCGCGTGATGATCGTGCAGGAACACGGCGAGCTTCTCGCGCAGCGCCTCGTCGCGCTCGCTGGCGTGGCCGGCCAGCACGGCCTCCTCGAACAGGTCCTGCTGCACGTCCTGCGGCAGGCGGTCCCAGACCGCGACCACGGCCGAGCCGAGAAGCCTCTCGAAACGGTCGCTGCGGGGATCGGCGGAACGGCGATCGGTCTGCATGAGCGCGTCTCCTGCGGATGGACGGTGGGGTCGCGCGCCGGCGGGGCCGCGACGGTTATCCAAGAAGGATGTCCAAGTCGGATGTCCAAGAGCGGCCCGGGCGGATTGTTCCGGCGGTCGACCGGCGGCGCCCGCTACCAGCGCAGCACGCGCGGTCCGGCGAGCGCCCCCACGGCCACGACCAGGGCGGTCGCCAGCCCGTACCAGGTGGCGACGAACAGCGGTGAATCATCGGTGCAATGGAGGGCGTAGAGAGCAGCCGCCACGGCGGCGCTGAACAGGCCGGCCGCCGCACCGGCCCGCGCCGGGTGCAGAGGGGCGCCGCCGCGCAGTGCCCACAGGGTCGCGACCAGGACCGGGACCGAGAGCAGCGGGATGGCGACGAGGCAGACCCGGGCGTTGCTTCCGGCGAGACGCCGGCCCCAGTCGGCGGACGGCACCGTGGCGAGCTCGACCGCGACCGAGATCCCGAGCAGGCCGGCCGGGGCCGCGAGGCCGGCGGCGATCCGGCGCACCGGCGTGGCCGGCTCGGCGAGCCCGACCGCGAGCGCCGCGGCGACGATCGCGAACAGCCCCATTTCCACCGGCTTGAGGACGAAGCGCAGCGTCTGGGCCGCGGTCGCGAGGTCGGCCCGCGGCCCGAGCACGAGCCCGAACAGCGCGCCGGCGACCAAGAGCCCGGCGCCGGCCGCGAGCGGCAGCGCGACGGCGAGCCGGCGCTCCGTCACGTCGCCGTCGGCCACCAGGGTGCGGAGCAGATCGTCGGTTCTCATGTCCAGCGTCCGTGTGTCCAGATTCCGCTCGTCCCGGTCTCGTGGGTCTCGCGTGCGTGTCTCATGTGCGCTCGGCGGCGGTGCGGCTCAGCCGAGCGAGGCCGCGATGCAACGCGACCCGCAGCGCCCCCTCGCTGGTGCCGAGCGTCTTCGCCGCCTCGGCGATGCCGGCGCCGTCCACCGCGATCGCCGTGACGGCGGCCCGCTCGCCGGCCGGCAGCGTCTCGAGCGCACGAGCCAGCTCGGTCTCGCGGATCGCCGGCTCCTCGGACGGCGCCGCCAGCGTGTCGACGACGTCGTCGAGCGGCACGCCGGCGCGGCCGCCGCGACGGCGGATCGCGTCGATCGTCTTGTGGCGGGCGATGGCGCCGAGCCACGGGCCGATCGGACGCGCCGCGTCCCAGGTGTGGCGCTTGAGATGGACGGCGAGCAGGATCTCCTGGACGACGTCCTCGGCATCGTTGGCGGCGAGCCCCGCCCGCACGATCGCGCGGCGCACGCCGGCGCGCAGCCGCGCCGCCATGCCGCGCAGGCAACGGTCTTAGGCCGCCGCGTCGCCCGCGAGCGCCAGCCGCATCAGTCCGCTCCAATCGTCGTCGTCCGTGCTCACCCGTGATGGTCCCTTCGGGCACGACACCGGAATTGTTACACGCCACACCGCCACGGCACGAAGGCGTGACGACGGTCGCTTCCGGAACACATGGCCGTGAAGACGTAACCGATGGTGTCCGGTTGCGTAAGAGCCTGTACGGCCGGCCGCTCAGGCCCGCCTGCGGCGCCCCGGACGGGGCGCCGCGACGGACCCTCTTCTCACGGAGATCATGTGATGACCACCAAGCCCGCCCTCGCCGCCGTGCTCGCCGGCTCGCTCGCCGCGGCGCTGTCGCTCGCCGCCTCGCCCGCCACGGCGCAGGGCTCCGACAAGGAGAAGTGCTACGGCGTCGCCCTGAAGGGGCAGAACGACTGCGCGGCCGGCCCCGGCACCACCTGCGCCGGCACCTCCAAGGTCGACTACCAGGGCAACGCCTGGAAGTACGTCGCCAAGGGCACCTGCACGACCATGCAGACCCCGAAGGGCATGGGCTCGCTGACCGCCAAGGCGAGCTGATCAGGTCGAACTGATCAGGCCGCACCGATCGGGACGGCGCGGCGGCGCCTGCGCCCCGCCGCGCCGTCGATCCTCGCTCGGCAAACACGACGAAACCCTCATGACCTTCTCCCGCTCCGCCCTGCCCCTCGATGCCGGCGTCGGCTTCAAGCCGCAGCATCTCGACGGCCTGCTCGGCGATGCCGACCCGCTCGGCTTCGTCGAGATCCACGCCGAGAACTACATGGGCGCCGGGGGCCCGCCGCACGCGATGCTCGCCGCGTTGCGCGAGCGATACGCGCTGTCGATCCACGGTGTCGGCCTGTCGATCGGGGCGATGCGCCCGCTCGATCCCGCGCATCTCGCCCGCCTGGCGGCGCTGTGCGCCCGCCACCCGCCGGCGAGCTTTTCCGAGCATCTCGCCTGGTCGTCGCACGACGCCGTTTATTATAACGACCTCCTCCCCTTGCCCTACACGACCGAGACGCTCGCCCGCGTGTGCGAGCATGTCGACACGGTGCAGACCGCGCTGCGGCGCCAGATGTTGCTGGAGAACCCGTCGACCTACGTGCTGTTCGCGACCAGCACGCTCGCCGAGACGGACTTCCTGCGAGAGGTCGCGCGTCGCACCGGCTGCGGGCTCCTGCTCGACGTCAACAACGTCTTCGTCTCGGCCACCAACCACGGCACCGCGGCGGAGGCCTATCTGAAGACTTTCCGCTGGAGCACGTGCGGGAGATCCATCTTGGCGGCCACGCCGAGACGAAGGACGAGATCGGCGCGCCGCTGCTGATCGACGCCCACGGCACCCCGGTCGCCGATCCGGTGTGGGCCCTCTATGCGCAGGTGATCGCCCGCACCGGGCCACTGCCGACCCTGATCGAATGGGACAACGACGTGCCGGACTGGCCGGTGCTGCGCGCGCAGGCGGAGCGGGCGCGCGGCGTTCTGACTCGCTCGTCGGCCCGGAAGGACGCCGCATGAGCACCGCCCCATTTGCGGCCGCCCTGCTCGATCCGGACCGGCGACTGCCGGACGAGATCACGTCGCACACGGCGCGGCATCCAGAGACGCGGTTCGCAGTCTATCGCAACAACGTCATGGTCTCGCTGATCGAGGCCTTGCGGACGCGATTCCCGGCGACCGAACGCATCGTCGGCGATGAGTTCTTCACCGCGATGGCGCGCACCTTCGTGCGGGCGCAGCCGCCGCGCTCGCCGCTGCTGATGTCATATGGCGACCACTTCCCGGCTTTCGTGAAGGCGTTCCAGCCGACGGCCGACATGCCGTGGCTCGCCGAGGTGGCGCGACTCGAGGCGGCGCGCACGCGGGCCTATCACGCCGCCGACGCGGTGCCGCTCGCTCCCGCCGACTTCTCCGCGATCGATCCGGACACGCTCGGCGCGATGCGGGTGCAGCTGCATCCCTCCGCCGCGATCGTCCGCTCGCAACACCCGGTCGTGACGATCTGGGCCATGAACAGCGGCGAGGCGCCGCTCGGCCTGGTCGACTTCGGCACAGCCGAGGACGCGCTGGTGGTCCGCCCGCATCTCACCGTCGGGGTGCTGCGCCTGCCGCGCGGCGCTGCCACGTTTCTCGGCGCATTGCAGGACGACGCCACGATCGCCGACGCGCTTGGTGCCGCGCTCGCGGACGACGAGAGCTTCGATCCCACCGCCACGCTCGCGCTGTTGATCGGCAGCGGTGCGGCGGCCGCCCTCACCCCGGCTCCGGAGGCTGCGCCATGACCGACGCCACCCTGTCCCGTTCCGCACCATCGCCCCTCGTCGCCGCGGCGCGAGGCGTCACGGCCGCGCTGGAGCGCATCCCCTATTCGCTGGTCGCGCTCGTCGCGCGGCTGTCGATCGCCGGGGTGTTCTGGCGCTCCGGCCAGACCAAGGTGTCGGGCTTCGGCCTCTCCGATTCGGTCGTCGACCTGTTCCGCGACGAGTACCGGCTGCCGCTGGTCGATCCGGCGCTCGCAGCGACCGCGGCGGCGATCGCCGAGCATCTGTTCCCGGCGCTGCTGGTGCTCGGGCTCGCGACGCGCCTCTCGGCGCTCGCGCTGCTGATCATGACGCTGGTGATCCAGCTCCTGGTCTATCCGGATGCGTGGCCGACGCACGGCACCTGGGCGGCCTGCCTGCTGATCCTGATGACCCGCGGCGCCGGCACCGTATCGCTGGATCATCTGCTGGCCAGGCGGTTCGGGACGACAGCGCCCGCGTGACGCTCGGCCTCGTGCCCCGGACAAGGCCTATCGGGCCGCAAGCCCGACAGGCCGCCGAGCCGGGGCCCAGGGCGGCACGCAAGACACCTCGATCAGCTTCCGCTGAAATCGACCCACGCCGCTCATTCCCGCGTAGGCGGGAATCCAGAGCCACGCGTCGTGCGGCCCTGGGTCCCCGTCTTCGCGGGGACGAGCGGAAAGTGAGGCTGCGTCATACAATCCGACGCCAAACAGAGCCGTCAGCAGACGCCTCGTCCGACGCCCCTGTGTCCCGGCTCGCGATGCGGCGCATCGCGTCCGGGACACGGACTCGAGACCTGATCAGTTCAGCTCGATCTTCGCCGCCGCGACGGCGCGCTTCATGCGGTCGAGGTCGCGCCTGATCTCGGCGGCGAACTCCGCCGGCGTGTTGCCGACGACGACGGCCTGCTGGGCGACGAGGCGGCTCTTCACGTCCGCGTGGCCGAGCGCCCGGACGGTCGCGGCGTGCAGCTTCGCCACGATCGCGGGCGGCGTCTTCTCCGGCACCACGATGCCGAAGAACGCCATCCAGCCGAGGTCGTCGAGGCCGAGCTCGGTGAAGGTCGGCACGTCGGGCAGCGCGTCGACGCGCTTCGGTCCCGATACGGCGAGCGCCCTCAGCTTGCCGGCCTGCACCATCGGCAGCGTCGAGGGCAGGTTGTCGAACAGCACCTGCACCTGGCCGCCGACCGTGTCGTTGAGGGCCGGGCCGATGCCGCGATACGGCACGTGGACGATGTCGGTACCGGTCGCGAGCTTGAGCTGCTCGCCCATCAGATGCGACACCGAGCCGATGCCGGCCGACGCATAGGCGAGCTTGCCGGGCTGCCCCTTGGCGAGGGCGACGAAGCTCTTCATGTCGGTCGCCGGCACGCTGGGGTTGATCGTCATGATGTTCGGCACCGCGGCGATGTTCGACACCGGGATCAGGCCGGTGAGCACGTCGTAGCCGAGGGTCTTGTAGGCGGCCGGGTTGATGGCGAGCGTCGAGGCCGTGCCCATGCCGATCGTGTAGCCGTCGGGCTGCGCCTTGACGATCGCCGCCGTGCCGATGGTGCCGCCGGCGCCGCCGCGGTTGTCGACCAGCACCGGCTGGCCGAGCTCCTGGCGCAGCCCCTCGGCGACGACCCGGCCGATCACGTCGGTGGAGCCGCCGGCCGCGAACGGCACGATCATGGTGATGGGCCGGCTCGGCCACACGTCCTCGGCCCCGCGGGCCGAGACGGGCAGCAGCGTGGCCGCGAGCCCGGACAGGACGAGGCGGCGCGAGACGGGCGAAAAGGTCGGCATGGGAACATCCTTTGACTGGCAATGCGGGCAGGCCCGGCCCGGCTCCGACCCTGCCCCCGCCGGGCGTGTGGCCACGGCGGCACTCCGCCGCATGAAAGCGCCTTTTGGACTCCGAAACCATCCCCGGCGGGCGCCGCGACGGGTGTTGCGCCGCATACCAGGGCAGCGCTAGGTGGAGCCGACGATCACGAGGGCTTCCACCATGCCGCTTCGCCCGCCGCCGCCAGGCCCGACGTCTCTTCGCACCCGACGTCCCGCCGCCGCAGTCGCCCGGGTCCTGGGCGCCGCGCTCGGCGGGATGCTCTGGCTGGCCGGGCTCACGGTGCCGGCCGTCGCCGAGATGCCGGCGCTCGCGCCCGAGACGAAGAGCTGGTCGGTCGACGGCGACTTCGCCCGCAAGGCGGCCGACGAGACGCCGCGCACGCGCGCCCGCATGAACCTCTCGGGCGCCGCCTGCGCGCCGACCCGACCGCGCTTCGCCTCCTGCCTGATCGTCAACGACGAGAAGAAGTACGCGCAGTTCTTCTCGGTGAAGGACCGCAGGCTGGCGCCCGGCGCCGTGATCCGCCTCGTCGGCAAGGACGTGAAGGGCGATCCCGACGCCGAGGGCGCCGCCTTCGCCGACCGGTTCTTCTACGTGATCGGCTCGCACGGCCGCCCGCGCCACGGCGACGGCGCCGGGCGCGCGCGCTTCGTCGTGCTGCGCTTCCCGGTCGACGCCCGAGGGCGCCCCGCCTTCCCGGTCTCCGAGGAGGAGCCGACCGGGGTCGAGACGTCGAGCCGACTCGGCGAGGCGATGCGCGAGGCCGCCGGCCTCGGCGCCTTCTACGACCAGCCGCTCGACCACAACGGCGTCAACATCGAGGGGATCGCGGTCAAGGACGGCCGCATGCATCTCGGTTTTCGCGGGCCGTCGGTGGACGGCGAGGGCTTCATCCTGAGCGTCGACGCCGACGCCGTGTTCACGTCGGACAAGCCGCTCGCCCCGAAGGTGACGCGGCTGCCGCTCGGCAGGACGACCGGCATCCGCGATCTCGCGGCGGTGCGCGACGGACTGATCGTGCTCACCGGCCCGGTCAACGAGCAGGCGGTGGCGCCGGCGCTGTGGCACTGGAGCGACCGCACCGGCGCGGTGACCCCGCTCGGCACCCTGACGCCGCCCAAGAACCTGCCCGCGGACGCCAAGGCCGAGACCGTGCTGGTGCTGCGCGACGCGCCGAAGCAGCCCTTGCGGCTCCTGATCATGTACGACGGCGCCGAGAACGGCGCGCCGACGGAGTACCGGGTGAAGCGGTGAGGGGCCGTCGCCCTTCGAGGCTCGCCTTTGGCGAGCACCTCAGGGTGACGGTGAGATTCAGTGCCCGAGGTCGCTGGCACAACGCCCCGAACTTCCCCCGTCACCCTGAGGTGCCCGGCGCAGCCGGGCCTCGAAGGGCGACGGCCCCTACGGCATTCGTTCGCGCCCGCCGCGCCGTTTCGCGGCTCTCACGAGCCCGGACCAGTCCCCGCGAGCCAGAGCTTCTTTCTTCACGCGGCTCCACCCCTTGAGCCGACGTTCGGCCGCGATCGCATCGGTGATGCGGTCGAACTGCTCGCTCCAGACCACCGTCACGGGACGCCGCGACCACGTGTACGCCTCGGGATGCGCGCCGGCATTGTGTTCCGCGACGCGACGATCGAGCCCGTCGTCGCTCGTGCTGCCGACATAATAGGAGCCGTCGGCACAGAGCAGCATGTAGACCACCGCCCCCATCGCAAGCCTCGTTAAACCAACGACCTCGGGCACTGACTCTCGCCGTCACCCTGAGGCGGCTGCGCGACGCGGAGCCCTCGAAGGGCGACGGCCCGGCCGGGCCGCATCCTTCGAGGCCCGGCTGCGCCGGGCACCTCAGGATGACGGGTCAAGGCTCAGGGCCGTTCGTACTACGACCTCCCGTCGCTCCGGGGGGGGGCCGTCCCCCTTCGAGGCTCGGGCTTTGCCCGAGCACCTCAGGGTGACGTATCGATGTCGGTGCGCGACAGCGAGCGGCGCCGCCGCCCCTACCCCAGATTCAGCTCCTTGAAGAAGTCGTTGCCCTTGTCGTCGACGACGATGAAGGCGGGGAAGTCCTCGACCTCGATGCGCCAGATCGCTTCCATGCCGAGCTCGGGATATTCCAGCACCTCGACCTTCTTGATGCAGTACTCGGCGAGGTTCGCGGCGGCGCCGCCGATCGAGGCGAGATAGAAGCCGCCGTATTTCTGGCAGGCCTCGCGCACCGCGGGCGAGCGGTTGCCCTTGGCGACCGTGATCAGCGAGCCGCCCGCCGCCTGGAAGTCGCCGACATAAGAATCCATGCGGCCGGCCGTGGTCGGGCCGAAGGCGCCCGAGGCGTAGCCCTCCGGCGTCTTGGCGGGGCCGGCGTAATAGATCGGGTGGTTCTTGACGTAGTCGGGCAGGCCCTGGCCGCTTTCGAGCCGCTCGCGCAGCTTGGCGTGGGCGAGATCGCGGGCGACGATCATCGGACCGGAGAGCTTGCACAGCGTCTTGATCGGATGCTTGGTCAGCTCGGCGAGGATCTCCTTCATCGGCTTCCTCAGGTCGATGTGCACGACCTTGCCGCCGAGCTTGTGGAGGTCGATCTCCGGCATGTACTGGGCCGGGTTGTGCTCCAGCTCCTCCAGGAACACGCCGTCCGGCGTGATCTTGCCGACCGCCTGGCGATCGGCCGAGCACGACACGCCGATGCCGATCGGCAGCGAGGCGCCGTGGCGCGGCAGCCGGATCACCCGCACGTCGTGACAGAAGTACTTTCCGCCGAACTGCGCGCCGACGCCGAGGTCCTGCGTGAGCTTGAGGATCTCGGCCTCCATGTTGAGGTCGCGGAAGGCGTGGCCGTCCTCCGAGCCTTCGGTCGGCAGGCCGTCCAGATACTTCACCGAGGCGAGCTTGACAGTCTTCATCGTCAGCTCGGCCGAGGTGCCGCCGATCACGATCGCCAGATGATAGGGCGGGCAGGCGGCGGTGCCGAGCGACAGGATCTTGTCCTTGAGGAACGCGACCATCCGGTCGTGGGTGAGGATTGAGGGCGTGCCCTGGTAGAGATAGGACTTGTTGGCCGAGCCGCCGCCCTTGGCGATGAACAGGAACTTGTAGGCGAGCGCGTCACCGTGGGTGTCGGCCGCGATCTCGATCTGGGCCGGCAGGTTGTTCCGCGTGTTCTTCTCCTCGAACATCGAGATCGGCGCGAGCTGCGAGTAGCGCAGGTTGCGCTTCAGGTAGGCGTCGCGGGCGCCTTCGGCGAGCGCCGCCTCGTCGTCGCCCTCGGTCCACACCTGCCGGCCCTTCTTGCCGGAGATGATCACGGTGCCGGTGTCCTGGCACATCGGCAGCACGCCGCCGGCCGCGATGTTGGCGTTCTTGAGGAAGTCGAAGGCGACGAACTTGTCGTTCGCGGACGCCTCGGGGTCCTCAATGATGGCGCGAAGCTGCTTGAGATGCGCCGGCCGCAGCAGGTGGCTGATGTCGCCATAGGCGGCCTCGGCCAGCGCCTTCAGGGCGCTCGGCTCGACCACCAGGAAGTCACGGCCGAACGCCTTCTCGACCCGCACCCCCTCCGACGTGATCTTGCGGTAGGGCGTCGTGTCCTTGCCCAGCGGGAACAGGGTCGAATGCTTGAAGGGCGGAAGGATTTGGGCGGGCGCGTTCATGGCGAAGGATCCTGGCTCGTGTCCTGGCTCGGTGCGCGGGGCTGGCCGCTTATAGAACGATTACAGGATTTGGGGGAGCCGGGGTCCGGGATGGGACTTATGCCGGGGAACCGCGCCGCCCCAAATCGTCGGTTCGGGGCGCGGCCCGGTCCCTTCTCCCCGCCGCGCGGGGAGAAGGTGGCTCGCCGCATCGCGGCGAGACGGATGAGGGGGCTCATCGCCAAGGCCGAGACTCGCGGCGACGCCCCCTCACCCAACATTCGCGCTGATCGCGCGAATGTCGACCTCTCCCCGCGCGCGGGGAGAGGTGACACCCCGGGAGAGGCGGAACGCACGCCGCAAGGGCCTCACTCCACCGCGAAGCAGTACAACAGCCCGTCGCCGCCGGTGGAGCGCAGGTCGGCCTGGGTGCAGCCGCCGCCGGGGCCGCGCGACGGATGCGAGGTGTTCCACGACTTCGCCGGGGCCGAGTCGTCGAGGCCGGTGCGGTCGGAGTGGCCGACCATGGCGGCGCCGGTCGTGCTGCTCGTCCAGTTGCGGCAGGTGCGGTCCTCGCCGGGCGGGAAGGCGCGGCCGTCGGCCTGCGAGCCGGTGAGGATGTCGTGGCGGTTCGGCGTGTCGCCGCGGCCGTTGATCACCTCGCCCTTCTCGCTCAGCGCCGTCTGCTTGGTGAGGTTGTTGCCGGCGCCGTGCAGGTCGTCGACGTCCTTGGCGATGACGACGCCCTTGGCGTTGCTCCACGGGCCGCGGCCGATGCGGTCGCGGGCATTGACGGCGGGCGCCCCGTCCGCCGCCTGGGTCGAGAGATAGGCCCGCCAGGTCTTGCCGCCGGCCCCCGCCGCTTGCGCGAGCGTCTGGCAGTGGCGGTCGGCGCCGGCGAGGCCGCCGAGATCGCCGCCGTTGCCGGGCCCCTGACTGGTGACGAAGAACGTCATGGCGCCGCCCTGCTGGGCGGCGGCCGGAGCCGGGATGGCGACGCCGACGGCGAGCGCGAGCGCGGCCGGGGCCGCGACGATACGGAACCTGTCACGCGAGATGGCACTCCACGATGAAGCACTCCTCATGGCAGTCCTCCCTGATGGTTTTCTTCTGTCGGGCGGGCAGGCGGCGGCCGGTCGCCCGCACTCTGGCCGGCCGCCGAAGACTCAGGTGCCGAGCGGGGCGCGATAGTCGGCGTCGCTGACCGGCTCCATCCAGTCGACGTGCTTGTTGTCGGTGTCGGCCTCGTGCATCGCCAGATGCTCCATGGCGACGTCGAGGGCGGCGCCGTGCCAGTGCTTCTCGCCCGGCGGGATCCACACGACGTCGCCGGCCCGGACCTCGCGCACCGGCCCGCCCCAGGTCTGCACCCGGCCCTTGCCGGCGACGATCACCAGCGTCTGGCCGAGCGGATGGGTGTGCCAGTTGGTGCGGGCGGACGGCTCGAAGCGCACCCAGGCGGAGCGGATGCGGGCCGGCGGCGGCGCCTCGACCACCGGGTCCTGCCAGACGGTTCCGGTGAACCAGTCCGGGTTCGCCCGCCGCGAGGGCACGCTGCCGCAGGTCTGAATGTCCATTGTTCTCGTTCTCCCGATCGTCCCGACACGAAGTCGTCCCGACGCGCCGATCGCGGCGCGCCGCGCGCACTATACGGCGCCGAGAGGCGCGACGACGAGGGCGTGCAGGGTCGGCGACCGCGCGGAACCGCGACCTGCCGCCCTCGATTGAGCAGACGGGGGATGCGCGACCGGAGATGCTGGAATGGCCCACCCGCCGCGACGCTCGAACGGCCCAGGCCCTCACCTCGCCGGCCCGGTGCTGATCGGGAGCACGCTCGCCGTGGTCGCGGTCGCCGGCCTCGCGGTGATCACCGACACGCCGGCGGACGGGATGCTGCTGGCCGCCGAATCGGGACTGGGAGCCGGAATCCTGGGGGTGGCCCTGGCGGGGCTGTTCACCTGCGCGGCATTCGCCACCAGCTTCGCGGCCCCGCTGGAGACTCCGCGGGGCGGCAGTGCACAGCCGCTTCCGGTGCGCGTGCGGGTCCGGAGCTTCGGCGCCCGGCGCTGAGGCGGGCACCGGGTCACCCGGCGACGTCGGGGCGCGGCGACGTCACTTCATCGCGGCGGGATCGAGAGCGGCCTGCGGACGGCTCGCCTGCCACTTCGTCTTGTAGAGGCCGCGCAGCGTCAGCGGACCCCACTTAATCTCCGACACCCGCCAGGCGGTGCCGACCTTCATCAGCTCGACCGTGACGGACTCGGGCTTGCCGAAATTGGAGAACGACACGGTGCCGACCGCCTTGGCCGGACCGGCCTCCTTCACGTCGATCTTGAGGTCGGCGATGTCCCAGGCGTCGCGGCCGACGAACGGGTCGCTGCCGAGCACCAGGCCGACGCCCGGCCGGGCGACGGCGTCGCCGTCCTCGAGAATCACCGAGGCGAGCCCGTGCGAGAAGTAGCGCTTCACCGCCTCGGGCGAGTCGAGCGCCACGCCTTTCGCGGCCTGGGTCGAGTTGCCCACATAGGATTGGTAGATGCCCGACAGGAAGCTCTTGGCCGAGGTGTCGGTCTCGCGCGCCGCCGCCGGACCGACGGGCAGAGCGAGGGCCGCCGCGACCAGGACAGCGGTCAGCACGGCGCAACGCCGCGACAGGGTTCGGACGGACATGGTGGCGGCTCCCGAGAAGACGAACTGATCGACGCGCTGTGCCTGTGGACGTGGTGTTCTTGGACGTGTGCCTGTGACCGGCATTTGTACGTGTTGGTGGTGTACGTGTTGGTGGGATCGTCCCCGTCCGGGGTTCGGTCCCACGTGCGCAAGCAAACCCTCGAAACACTAAAAAGTTGCCCCGAACGGGCTAGGTGGCCGATCACGAGTTCGGGAGGTGGTAAATTGGTCGGAACTCGCCGCTCGACGCCGCCGGTCGGGCCTGTGGCCGGGAGGCGACAACCGGGCGGAATCGGCCGACCCCGGGTTGCCGGATCGCGGTGCGGCATGGGATCGTGGTGGCCGGAGTCCGTCCCGGCCGATCGCCCCGCGCCGGACGACACGTTCGAACCTGCGACTTGAACCGAGGTCCGCGATGCGCAAAGGCCTGATCGCCGCCCTGCTGATGCTGCCGTTCGCGGCGGTCCCGTCGACGGCCGGCATTCTCGACGTCCCGCCCTTCCAGGGGAACGACACCGGCGGCATCATCGCCTGGTCGCCGGCGATCGCGCACACCTATCGGGACATCGCCGCGGCCCATTGCGCGACCTGGTACAAGGCTGCCCGGATCACCAGCGTCCACCGGCGCTACGGCGACTACGTCTCGTTCGAGTGCCACTTCCCGCCCGGCTACGACCCGCGCAGGTGGATGGTCTACGGCCCGCCGGTGCGCGCCCTGCACTGACGGGCGGCACTGACGGACGGCATCGACGGGCGGCGAGCCCGGCTCGCTTCGTCCGGAAGAACAGGACAAGAACATAGACGCCGCGCACGTCCGGCTGCGCCGGCTGCCCGGCCATACTGCTCCCATAATCCTCGGCTTTGTGACCGGCGTGTCCTTGGCCCGCCGGGCCGCATCGGATAAACGAGATTTTTCCGCGTCGCGTGCCGGGTCGGCCGGGCTCGAACGAGCCGGGCGGCGCCGGATGGCGGCCGCGGTGCGACCGGGTTCGACCGCCGGGTCCCCGATCTCCGCGACGGGGCTCCCGGGGTCGGGTGGTCCGGACCGGCGACGGGCGGGTTCGGGGAGAGGGAAGCGGCCTTGAACGACGACAATCCCGACCGGCTGCGACGCGTCTCCCTCCTGGAGCGCCTGCGGCGCTTCATGCTCGACCTCGATTCGCGGCTCGACTTCGGACTCTTCAAGGGATTCCGCTGGTCGCGCGAGATCGTCGAGCGGTTCGTGGTGTTCATGGACCGCTTCTATGTCGGCGGCTGGCGGCGCTGGCTGCTGGTCGAGCCGACCTCGGAGGCGCTGACCCTCGGCCTGGTCGGGCTGGTGCTGATGCTGGCGCTGGCCATCCCGGCCTTCAACGAGACCTCCGATGAGGACTGGCTGAAGAAGTCCGAGCTCGCCGTCGTCTTCCTCGACCGCTACGGCAACGAGGTCGGGGCGCGCGGCATCAAGCACAACGACTCGGTGCCACTGGAGGACTTCCCCGACCACCTGATCAAGGCCGTGCTGGCCACCGAGGACCGGCGCTTCTACGAGCATTTCGGCATCGACATCGCCGGCACGCTGCGCGCCGTCGTCACCAATGCGCGGGCCGGCGGCGTCGTCCAGGGCGGCTCCTCGCTCAGCCAGCAGCTCGCCAAGAACCTGTTCCTGTCGAACGAGCGCACCATCGAGCGCAAGGTCAAGGAGGCGTTCCTGGCCATGTGGCTGGAAAGCCGCCTGACCAAGAACGAGATCCTCAAGCTCTATCTCGACCGCGCCTACATGGGCGGCGGCACCTACGGGGTCGACGCCGCGGCGCAGTATTATTTCGGCAAGTCGGCCCGCGACGTGACGCTTCCCGAGGCGGCCATGCTGGCCGGCCTGTTCAAGGCGCCGACCAAGTTCGCCCCGCACATCAACCTGCCGGCGGCGCGCGCCCGCGCCAACGTCGTGCTCGACAACCTGGTCGAGGCCGGGTTCATGACCGAGGGCCAGGTGTTCGGCGCCCGCCGCAACCCGGCCAAGACCATCGACCGGCGCGACGAGAGCGCCCCCAACTACTATCTCGACTTCGCCTTCGAGGAGATGCGCAAGCTCGTCGACAAGCTGCCGAAGTCGATCAGCGAGCGCGCCTTCGTGGTGCGCACCGCGCTCGATCCGGGCCTGCAGCAGGTCGCCGAGAAGGCGATCGAGGACGCCATCAAGCAGTACGGCCGCGACTACCACGCCAAGCAGGCGGCGACCGCGGTGGCCGATCTCGACGGCGGCATCCGGGCGATCGTCGGCGGCGTCGACTACGGCGAGAGCCAGTTCAACCGGGCCAGCGACGCGCTGCGCCAGCCGGGCTCCTCGTTCAAGCCCTACGTCTACGCGGCCGCCCTGATGTCCGGGCTGAAGACCAACAGCCAGGTGATCGACGGCCCGATCTGCGTCGGCAACTGGTGCCCGAAGAACTATTCGGGCGGCTTCTCCGGCGCCACCACGATGGTCTCGGCGCTGACCCGTTCGCTCAACACGGTGGCGGTGTGGCTGACCCGCAAGGCCGGCGGCGGCAACGACCGCGCCGGCCGCAACAAGGTGGTGGCACTCGCCAAGGCGATGGGCCTGACCACCCCGCTCACCGACACCCCGTCGCTGCCGATCGGCGCCGGCGAGGTCCGGGTGTTCGAGCACACGGTGGCCTACGCGACCTTCCCGAACGGCGGCAAGGCGGTGCGGCCGCACGCCGTGCTCGAGGTGCGCACCGGCATGGGCGAGACCATCTGGCGCTTCGACCGCGACGGCCCGCAGCCGCGCGAGGTGATGTCGCCGCAGGTCGCCGCCGACATGAACTTCATGATGAACAAGGTCGTCGAGGAGGGCACGGCGCGCCGCGCCATCCTCAACGGCATCAAGGCGGCCGGCAAGACCGGCACGACCAACGCCTACCGCGACGCGTGGTTCGTCGGCTTCACCGGCAACTTCGTCTGCGGCGTGTGGTTCGGCAACGACGACTACTCGCCGCTCAACCGCATGACCGGCGGCTCGATGCCGGCCATGGTGTGGCACACCATCATGGAATACGCCCACCAGGGCATCGAGCTGCGGAACATCCCGGGCCTGCCGCCCAACCCGGCTCAGATCGGCCCGCGCATCGCCGAGAACGGCAGCGACGTGCCGCGGCCCGCCATGCTGTCCAGCAAGGGCGCCCAGTCGCTGGTCCGCATCGAGCGCCTGCTCGACGAGGCGGCCCGCGCCGCCGCGGTGGCGACCACCCCGAAGCTCGGACCGCAGACCGAGGCGCCGGCGCTCGTTCCGGGCGCGACGGCGGCGGCCGGCCCGGTCCTGCCCGCCGTGCGGCGGGACTAGACCCGAGGTCGAGCGATCCGGCCGTGGCAAACTCCGCGCACGCATTTTCCGGCGACTCCGGCACTGGATCGCCGATCGCCCCTTGTGAACGATCTCCGACGGCGTCATGCGCGGGCTTGACCCGCGCATCCATCCGGAGAAAACGTCTTTTCCAAGCGATGGATCGCCGGGTCGAGCCCGGCGATGACGCCGTATCCCGGACGAAGCGTTTCGTCGTGGCGGCATCGGCGACTCATCGCGCGACACGTGATCGGACACTCCCGTGCGGCTGCTGATCGGTGCTCTTCTGTCCCTGATGGTCGCGGCGGCGATCGGGCTCGGCTCGACGTGGCTGGCGCTCACCCGCGGCGTCGCCTTCGGCGGCGTGACGCTCGGCGCCTGGACGGCCTATCCGCGCGCCGGCAGCGCTGAGATCGATCCCTATGCGCGCGCCTCGGTGTCGCGCGGCGGCCTGCTGCCGGTCGGGCTCGGCGACGGCGTCGCCTTCATCGCCGAGAAGGACGACAAGGGCCGGCCGCTCGACGGCCGCTGCGACGTCCGCCTCGCCGGCGTCACCCCGCAGGCCCGCTTCTTCACCCTGACGCTCTACCGGCCGGACGGCGCCCTGGTCGCCAACTCGCTCGGCCGCAGCGGCTTCACCAGCCAGGAGCTGGTCCGCCGCAGCGACGGCTCGTTCGAGGTCGTGATCGCGCCGCGCGCCCGCCCCGGCAACTGGCTGCCGACCGGCGGCGTCGAGCGTTATCTCCTGGTCCTGCGCCTCTACGACACCCCGGTCGGCATCGCGACGCGGGCCGAGCGCGAGGCGCCGATGCCGTCGATCACGGCGACGGAGGCCTGCTCGTGATCCGCTGGCTCCTGTGGCTGCTCGCCGGCCTGATCCTCGGCGGCATCGTCCACTTCGTCACGGTGCTGTGGCTGCCCAAGGCGGCGACCCGCGACGCCTATGCGCGGCTCGAGCCGGTGACGCCGGTCAACGGCTTCGTGCTGCTGGGCGAGCCGACTCCGGAGAAAGCGCCGGTGCCGTTCATGGATCCGGCCTTCGCGGCCTCGGTGTGCCGCTACGATCTCGGCCCCGGCGCCATCAAGCTGACCGCGCCGGTGAGCCAGGCCTACACCTCGGTCACCTTCTACACCCGCACCGGCGTCGCCTATTACGCCATCAACGACCGCGCCGCCGGCCGCCGGGTGATCGAGCTCGACCTGATGACGACCAAGCAGCGCGACGCCCTGCCGACCGAGGAGGACGTCACCGCGGCCGACCGGCTGATCGTCGAATCGCCGACCCAGACGGGCCTGATCGTGGTGCGGGCGCTCGCCCCCGAGCCCGGCCTGCGGCCGATGGCCGAGGCCGCCGTCTCGGCCGCCAAGTGCGCGCCGCTGCCGCCGCCCTGAGAACGGCCGGCGCCGCCCTCTCCCGACTCCCCGAGGTGACCGCGTCCTTCGAGACGCGCCCTTCGGGCGCTCCTCAGGACGAGGATCAGGGTCCGGAGCCGGCCGCCCGACACGCGGCAAAGCAGCCCCTCGGACACTAGCCAAACTACAAAAAAGGAAACGGCCGGGGCCTTTCGGTCCCGGCCGTCGGTCGGCCGCATCTCCGGGGGAGAACCGGGCGTTTACTGGGCGTACCAGCCGCCGTCCATGTTGATGGCGGCGCCGCGCAGCTGCGAGGCGGCGTCCGAGCACATGAACACGGCGAGCTCGCCGAGCTGATCCGGGGTGACGAACTGCTTGGAGGGCTGCTTCTCGGTCAGCAGGCGGCGACCCGCCTCCTCGTTGCTGATGCTCTCGCGCTCGGCCCAGGCGTCGATCTGCTTCTGCACCAGCGGGGTGAGCACCCAGCCGGGGCAGATGGCGTTGCAGGTGATGCCGGTCTCGGCGTTCTCCAGCGCCACCACCTTGGTGAGGCCGACGAGGCCGTGCTTGGCCGACACATAGGCCGCCTTGTTGATCGAGGCGACGAGGCCGTGCACCGAGGCGATGTTGATGATGCGGCCCCAGTTGCGCTGTTTCATCTGCGGCACCACCGCCTTGATGGCGTAGAAGGCAGCCGACAGGTTGATCGACAGCACGAGCTCCCACTTGTCGTCCGGGAAGTCCTGCACCGGCGACACCACCTGGATGCCGGCGTTGTTGACCAGGATGTCGACCTTGCCGAGCTCCGCGGTGGCGCTCTCGATCAGGCCCTTGGTCTCGGCCGGCTTGGAGAGGTCGGCGCCGCTGTAGGCGGTCTTGACGCCGAACTCCTTGGCGATGCCGGCCTTGATCTTCTCGATCTCGGCGGGATCGCCGAAGCCGTTCAGCATGATGTCGGCGCCCTTGGCGGCGAGCGCCCGGGCGACGCCCAGGCCGATGCCGCTGGTCGAGCCGGTCACGACGGCGACTTTACCCTTCAACATGAGATTCTCCTCGGGTCTTCGATGGTCTCGGCCGCGGCGTGGACCGCCTGCGGTCGCCTCGGCCCGGCCTCGATCGGCGCACGGCGCCGCGGGGCCGGGTCGGACACGGAGAAGGCCGGGCGGCCGGAGCCGCCCGGCGGTGCCGGGCTCAGACGAGGCCGGTCAGATAGTACAACCCGATGACCACGAACACACTGGTCGTCTTGATCACCGTGATGGCGAAGATGTCCTTGTAGGACTGTCGGTGGGTCAGACCGGTGACGTTGAGCAGCGTGATCACGGCGCCGTTGTGGGGCAGCGTGTCCATGCCGCCGGACGCCATCGAGGCCACCCGGTGCAGCACCTCCAGCGGGATGTGGGCGGCGTTCGCCATGGCGACGAACTGGTCGGCCATCGCGGCGAGCGCGATCGACATGCCGCCCGATGCCGAGCCGGTGATGCCGGCCAGCACCGTCACCGAGATGGCGATGTTGACGAGCGGGTTGGGGATCGCGGTCAGGGCATCACGGATGAAGATGAAGCCCGGCAGCGCGGCGATGACGGCACCGAAGCCGTATTCCGACGCGGTGTTGAGCGAGGCGAGCAGCGAGCCGGCGACGGCCTGCTGGCTGCCGGCCGCGAAGCGCGACGCGATCGCCTTCCAGCCGAAGATCACGACGAACACGATGCCGAGGATCAGGGCGCCTTCGACGGCCCAGATGGCGGCGACCGATGAGGTCTGCTGGATGACCTTCGAGCCGCCCGGGATGAGCGACACCTCGACCGTGGCCGGATAGAACCGCTTGATCAGGTCGGTGAAGATGAAGTTCATCACCAGCACGAGGACGAGGGGCGTCATCGCGAGGATCGGGTTCGGCAGCTTCTCGGTGGCGATCGGCTCCGGCTCGTTGATGTGGCCGGTGCCGTAGCCTTCGCCCGCCTTGAGGGCGACGCGGCGGCGCCATTCGAGATAGAGCAGCCCGACCGCGAGGATGAACAGGCCGCCGAAGGTGCCGAGGATCGGCGCCGCCCAGGTGGTCGTCTTGAAGAAGGTGGTCGGGATGATGTTCTGGATTTGCGGCGTGCCGGGGAACGAATCCATGGTCGCCGTGAAGGCGCCGAGCGCGATGGTGCCCGGGATCAGGCGTTTCGGAATGTCGCTCTGGCGGAACATCTCGGCCGCGAACGGATAGACCGCGAACACCACGACGAACAGCGAGACGCCGCCGTAGGTGAGCAGGCAGCACACCGCGACGATCGAGACCATGGCGCGTTCACGGCCGATCACGCCGATGACGGCGGAGACGATCGAGCGCGAGAAGCCGGACAGCTCGATCACCTTGCCGAACACGGCGCCGAGCAGGAACACCGGGAAGTACAGCTTCACGAAGACGACCATGCGCTCCATGAAGAGACCGGTGAAGATCGGCGGGACGGCGGCCGGGTCGGTGAGCAGCACGGCACCCATTGCTGCAATGGGCGCGAACAGGATGACGCTGTAGCCCCGATAGGCGACGAACATCAGGAAGCCGAGCGCAGCGAGACAGATCAGAAAACTCATGGGCAGGCACTCCCAAGGTATTGGGGACGTTCTGGCGCTCGTGGAGGTTCTACTACTTCAGGACGGCGCCTCGACTGTCGTTGGCAGGCAGATTTACTTAGCGTCGGGTGCTCTTTATTGTATTGGTGAGAAGAGACAGAGCTTGCGGCGCGTACCCGCCTGTAGGCGCGCCCCCGTCCAGCGACGTTGACTTTTGTCAAACGGCTCGGACCGCTAGGTATTAGGCCTATTACGCGCCACTACGACTTGGCTTTTTATTTCAAACGATTGCCGCGCCGCACCAAGGTTGTGCGACATCAGCTGCTCCTCGTCTGGTGGCGGACAAAGAAACACCGTTGCGCGAGCGCCCGCATTGCGGGCAATTTTTCTCTATTGTGACAATCGTTCCATCGTCCTCGCGACAGCGCAGCGTGGCGACGCCACCCGAGCCGCGCCTCCGGGTGCGTCCGACACGTTCTGCTTGAAAGAGAATCGAGTGCAGTCTTAGTCCCGACGTAGCTCTACGACATAGGTGTATTACCGATGCGGCTGCGACGGGGCGGCCGCATAAGACCGCGTTCGCCATCGCCGCGGCCTCCCCCTCCTCGCGCCGCCGCATGGACATCGCCCGAACCACGAGTGTCCTGATGAAACCTCATCTGAAACCGGAAGACGCCGCCAAGCTCATCCCGGACGGCGCGCGCCTGATGATCGGCGGCTTCATGGGCGTCGGGTCGCCCCATCGGCTGCTCGACGCGCTGGCCCAGTCGGGCAAGCGCAATCTCACCGTGATCGCCAACGACACCGCGCGCCCCGGCGTCGACATCGGCAAGCTGGTCCGCGCCGGCTGCATCAAGAAGCTGGTCGCCTCGCATATCGGTCTCAATCCGGAGACCCAGAAGGCGATGATCGCCGGCGAGATGGAGGTCGAGCTGGTGCCGCAGGGCACGCTGGTCGAGCGCATCCGGGCCGGCGGCTACGGGCTGGGCGGCGTGCTCACCAAGACCGGTCTCGGCACCATCGCGGCGGAAGGCCAGCAGACGGTCGAGATCGACGGCGAGCAGTGGCTGCTGGCCAAGCCGCTGAAGGCGGACTTTGCCCTGATCGCCGCCGACCAGGCCGACTATTCGGGCAACCTCCAGTACCAGCTCACCGCGACGAACTTCAATCCGATCATGGCGCTCGCCGCCGCGACCGTGATCTGCGAGCCGCGCGAGATCCTTCCCGTCGGCATGATCTCCCCCGACGTCGTCAAGACGCCCGGCGTCGTCGTCGACTACCTGATCGAGAGGGCCGCCTGATGAAACCCGACGAGATCATCCAGCGCCGCGTCGCCCGCGAGCTGAAGCCGAACAGCCTGGTCAATCTCGGCATCGGCCTGCCGACCGGCGTCGCCAAGTACATCGACGAGCACGCCAACGTGCTGTTCGAGTCGGAGAACGGCATCGTCGGCCTGGCCGCCAAGCCGCCCGAGGGCATGGACGACCCCGACCTCACCGACGCCGGCGGCGGCACCGTCTCGGCCGTGCCGGGCGCGGCGACCATCGACAGCGCCTACTCGTTCGGCCTGATCCGCGGCGGTCATCTCGACGCCACCGTGCTCGGCGCCCTAGAGGTGGACGAGCGCGGCATGCTCGCCAACTGGGTGGTCCCCGGCAAGATGGTGCCCGGCATGGGCGGCGCCATGGACCTGGTGACCGGCGCCCGCCGCGTCATCGTCGCCATGAACCACACGGCGAAGGGCGCGCCCAAGATCGTGCCGAAATGCACGCTGCCGCTCACCTCGATCCGCCGCATCAGCCTGATCGTGACCGACATGGCCGTGATCGAGCCGACCGATGCGGGCCTGGTGCTGCGCGAGCGCGGCCCGGGCGTGACGGTCGAGCAGATCGTCGCCGCCACCTCGGCCAAGCTGATCATCGAGGGCGACGTCCCCGAGATGGAACTCGGCGTCGCCGCGGCGGCCGCCTGACGGCCGCCTCAGTCAGAGAAGACGTCCAAGGAACGAGAGCCGGCGGAGAGGCCCCTCCCCGCCGGCTCTTTATTTGTTTGTTCAGGGCGCGTGGCGTCGCATTCGTCACCCGCTCGTCCCCGCGAAGGCGGGGACCCAGGGGTCGCTCGACGGGTGGCCCTGGATTCCCGCTTTCGCGGGAATGAGCGGAGTGTGGGGCAACTTCAGCCGAACCACTCCAGGTCGTGGATGCCCGCGACGAGCGCGGGCATGACGAAGCGTAAGGGGCCGAAGCCGGCAGGACTCTCCCCTACTCGGCGGCGCTCTTCTGGGCCCAGCCGACATTACCGGCGCCCTTGAGGCCGAGGATTTGTCGCGCCTCGGACGGGGTGGCGACCGGGATGCTCAGCGCCTGCGCGATCGTCATGATCCGCTCGACCTGCTCGGCGCTCGACTTCGCCAGCACCTTCGGGGCGAGATAGAGATTGTCTTCCAGGCCGACCCGGACATTGCCGCCCATGCCCATGGCGGTCGCCATCATCGGGAGCTGGGCGCGCCCGGCCGCCGAGAGCGACCAGGTGAAGTTCTTCTCGCCGATCATCCGACAGGCGGACTCGTGCAGGAACACGAGGTTCCCGACGCTCGCCTGCATGCCGCCGAGAATCCCCAGCACGAACTGCAGATGGATCGGCGCCTTCAGCACGCCGGTCGAGAGCAGGAACTGCACGTTCGACAGCATGCCGGCGTCGTAGACCTCGAGCTCCGGCTTGGTGCCGGCCGCGGTCATGAACGTGGCGAACTCGGCGAGCGTCTTGAAGGTGTTCGGGAAGATCCAGTCCTCGGTGGCCTGCAGGAAGGGGATCTCCCAGTCGAAGCGCGGCTCCTTGATCTTCGCAGCGAGCGGATGGATGGCGAAGTTCATCGAGCCGGTGTTGAGCGAGGCGAGCTCGGGCTTCAGGAGCGCGACCGAGCGGGCCCGCTCGGCGACCGTCATCTCCTTGGAGCCGCCCGTGGTGATGCAGATCGCCGCGTCGGTCGCGGCGCTGATCGTCGTCACGATCTTCTCGTAGAGGGCCGGATCGGCCGATGGCTTGCCGGTCTGCGGGTCGCGCGCATGCACGTGGACGAGCGCCGCGCCGGCCTTGGCGGCGAGGATCGCGTCGGCCGCGATCTCGTCGGGCGTCAGCGGCAGATAGGGAGACAGGCTGGGGGTGTGCACGGAGCCGGTGACGGCGGCCGTGATGATCAGCTTCGACATGGAGAGTCCTTCGGCGTCTTCTAGAGAACAACTGCAGTCATTCCGGGGCGCGGGCCGAAGGCCCGCGAGCCCGGAATCCATACTCACAGACAGGGGTTATGGGTTCCGGGCTCGCCGCTTCGCGGCGCCCCGGAACGACGGAGCGCGTCCGGTGCCTCAAGCGTCCAGGATGGCGACGGCGCGGGTCCAGCCGGCGGAGGCACCGCGGATCTTCGCCGGGAAGCAGGCGACCGTGAATCCGGTCGGCGGCAGCAGCTCGAGATTGTGCAGCTTCTCGAGGTGGCAATAGCCGATCTTGCGGCCGGCCTTGTGGCCCTCCCAGATCAGGCCCGCGTCCTTGGTCTGCGCATAACGCTTCGCCGTGTAGACGAAGGGCGCGTCCCAGCTCCAGGCGTCCGTGCCGGTGACGCGCACGCCGCGCTCGGTCAGATAGAGGGTCGCCTCGCGGCTCATGCCGCAGCCGGCCGCGACGTAGCCCTCCTTGCCGTAGACGTCGCCGGCGCGCGTGTTGACCACGACGATCTCCAGCGGCTTCAGCGTGTGGCCGATGCGGGCGAGCTCCTTCTCGACGTCGTCGGCGGTGACCAGATAGCCGTCCTCGAAGCGCCGGAAGTCGAGCTTGACGCCCGGCTGGAAGCACCATTCCAGCGGCACCTCGTCGATCGTGATGGCGCGCTCGCCGTCGTTCATGGTCGAGGCGAAGTGATACGGCGCGTCGAGATGGGTGCCGTTGTGGGTGGTGATCTGCACCCACTCGATCGCCCAGGCCTCGCCGTTCGGCAGGTCCTCGGCCTTCAGGCCGGGGAAGAACGGCAGCAGCTCGTCGGTCGTGTCGTGGTGGTTCCGGTACTTGATCTTCGGCTCGTAGACCGGGGGATCGGCGAGCGTGCCGTTCTCGAAGTAGATGGACAGGTCGATGATCTTGTTCATTTTCGCATCTCCGGGGACGGGCCGGCCGCGGCGGGGACTGCGGCCGGCCCGGTGCTGCACGCGGATGTCAGCTCCGCGGTGCAGCGGCGGCGGGGGTCGTCTGGAGGGCGGCGACCTCGGTTCGCGGCAGGAAGGCGGTCAGGATCGCCGCCAGGAGGAACGGGACGGCGCAGATCAGGATCGCGGTCTGCAGGCTGTAGGCCGTGGCGATGCCGCCCAGGATGAAGGGCGCGAAGGCGGAGACGCCGCGGCCGACGTTGAAGCAGAAGCCCGAGCCGGTGGTGCGCACGCGGGTCGGGAACAGCTCGCCGTAATACGAGCCCATCAGGCCGACGAAGGCCATGAAGAACGCGTAGGCCGGCCCCATCCACAGGAGCGTCGCGGCGTTCTCGGTCAGCGCGTAGACGGCGAGCATCACGGCCGAGCCGGCGAGCGACAGGACGAGCGCGTTGCGCTTGCCGATGAAGTCGGCGATCCAGCCGAAGGCGTTGTAGCCGAGGAACATGCCGACGCTGAGGATGGTCATGAACATGCCCATGTCGGCGACCGAGAGACCACGCTCCTTGACCAGATAGGTCGGCAGCCACGTGGTCGGGCCCCAGTAGGCGGTCAGCGCGAAGGCGGAGACGAGCGTCGCGATGATGGTGTTCCGGGCGAGGCCGCCGGTGAAGATCTCCTTCACCGACACCTTCTCGGCCTTGGTGCCTTCGCCGCGGGCGCGGGCGTCGCGCTGCTGCTTCCAGGCCTCCGATTCGGGGACGAAGAAGTAGACGTAGACGGCGACGATCAGGGCGATGCCGGCGGTGAGGAACAGCGCCCGCCAGCCCCACATCGGGATGATCTTGCCGGCGAAGAACGAGGCGAGGCCGACGCCGACCGGGAACGAGCTCATCACGAAGGCGGCGGCGCGGCCGCGCTGCGCCGGCGGCCAGGTCTCGGCGATGTAGGCGGCGATGACGCCCCACAGGCCACCGAGGCCGAGGCCCGCGAGGAAGCGCAGGATCAGGATCTCCAGCCAGGAGTTGGCGAAGGCGATCACCATGGTGAGCAGGCTGAAGCTGATCAGCGACCACAGCATCGCCTTGCGGCGCCCGTAATTGTCGGAGTACCAGCCCATCACCACGCTGGAGATGCCGACGCCGATCAGCGTCGCGGTGGCGAGCAGGCCGGCTTCGGAGCGGGTGAGGCCGAGATCGGTCATGATCGGCTGGAACGCCATGGCGAGCAGCACGAGATCCATGGCGTCGAACGTGTAGGCCGCGAATCCTCCGCCGAGGACGCGCCATTTGGCCGTGTCTTTGGTCATGCGTAACCCCCAATCAATCCGTCGGCTCGGCGCGGGCGCGAAGGTCGCGAGGCGTCGGGTCACACGACGCCGCCGGCGGCCCGAGGGGAGGGGCGACCGGCCGGACCACGCCCGCGGCGGCCGCGGCTCGTTTCCATGTTCAGCGTCGCCACGTTAGACTGTACGTACGTACAGTGCATCCGGAGAATCACGGGCGGGCCCTGCGGCGGCGCTGGGGAGGGGTTGCGAAACCCGCAGGGCTCGAACGGCGACCGCCAGGGAGCGGCGCGCGATCCGCTCATCTCCGCGACGGCGCGCAGGCGCCAAGGCAAGACCGGAGGCACAGCCTCTCGGTGGTCGTCGTCCGCGCAGGCGGACGACCCAGTATCCGCAGGCATTCGCGATGTTGGTCGATAATCTGCGGCGTACTGGATGCTCCGCCTTCGCGGAGCACGACGGAGGAGAGGCTTCGGACCTCGCCTCGACGCCGATGCGCGGCGGCGGGGGCGAGCGCAAATCGGGGCCGCGTCGTCACGCTGCGGCGCAGGTCGGGGGCCGCGAGGGGCGGAGCCGCATTCCTGCGGAGTGGACAGCGGCGTCGCGGCGCGACTAAGTTGCCGTCGATCAGCCGGGCTCGACTCCACGAAAGGTCATCGCGGCCGTATGACGCCCTCTCCTCCGCGCGACCGCACCCTGATGCCCGCCACCGATCCCGACACGCCCCCCCGCAAGCGCCGCAAGCCGGCCAAGCCGGCGGAGTCGGCGGCCCCGCCGCGAACGCCCGCCGCGTCGACCCGGAAACGGGCCACCGCGACCGCCGAGGAGCCGAGCCGGCGCGCCAAGATCCTGCGCGCCGCCGAGCGGCTGTTCGCCCAGGAGGGTTTTCACGGCGCCTCGATGCGCGACATCGCCGAGGCCGCCGGCGTCGGCCTGTCGATCGTGGTCTATCACTTCGAGACCAAGCAGAATCTCTATCGCGCGGTCTTCGCCGAGCACGAGAAGCTGTTCGGGGAACGCCTCGCCGAGCTGCGCGCCATCTCGGATCTGCACGCGCCGGACGCGGTGGAGCGCATCGTCACCGCCTTCGTGATGCCGGTGATGCGCCAGCAGGCCCGTCCGGACGGCAAGTTCTACTCGATGCTGACGGTGCGCGAGGCCTCCGACCCGCACGAGCGGTCGCGCGGGATTCTGCGCGACTATTACGATCCGATGGCGCGCGAGTTCATCGCGGCGCTGCAGCGCGCGCTGCCGGAGAAATCACCCGAATACCTGCACTGGGCCTATCTGTTCGCGGTCGGCGCACTGGTGATGAACTTCTTCGACGAGCGCATGTCGCGCCTGTCCAAGCACCGCTACAAGCCCGGCGACCTGCCGACCAAGGGCCGCTTCCTGGTCCGCTTCATCACGGCCGGCATCATGGCCGGCCCGGACGTTGCGCCCGACGCGGCGCCGCCGGAGGCGTGACGCGGCGGCACCGTTACCGAAGCCGTCGGCTCACTGGAACGTCGCCTTCACCTCGACGGGCTTGTCGGTCAGTCCCTCGTAGCGGGCCGTCACGGTGCGACCGGCGGCGGGCGGCGACAGCGGCGAGAAGCTGCCGAGGCTCAGCATGTCGCCCGCCTTCAGGGTGATGCCGGCGCGGCCGAGATCCTCGACCAGCCAAGCCACCGCGTCGAGCGGATGGCCGAGGATCGCAGTGCCGGGGCTCTTGGCGATCTCGCGCCCGGTGTCGTCGGTGAGCACCACGGTCATCTTCGCCAGCCGGTCGGCGAAATCCTGCGTCGCCTGGACCGGCACCGGCGTGCCGACGACGCCGAGCCGCGCGCCGACATTGATCGCGGTCAGCACGCCGCCGTCCATGTGCGCGCCCTTCTGAAGCACCAGGTCGGGCAGCTCCAGGAACGGCACGACGGCGTCGAGATGCTTCAGGATCTCGACATGGCCCTTGGCGCCGTGGATGCCGGGATCCTTCACGGTCATGATCAGATCGGATTCGAACAGCGGCGCCGCCCCGAAGGCCGCCGGCACGCTCGCGCCGTCCTTCAGGATCATCTTGGCGAGCAGCGTGCCGCGCACCGGATGCGGCACCCCGAAGCGCTTCTGCACCGCCTCGTTGGTGAGGCCGGCCTTGTAGCCGACGACGTCGCCGAGCGCCGGCTTCAGCTTGGCGACCAGCTTCTCTTGGGCGCACAGGCCGTCGGCGACCGACAGGCCGGGCCCGTAGCTCTCGGCCGGCTCGCGCACCGCGACCTTGGCGGCGAGCGTCGCCACGGCGGCGTCGGACGGACAGGCGGCGAGCGCGGGCGAGATCACGGCAGCGAGCGGGCTCGCGAGCGCGAGCGAGACCACGACGGCGAGGCGACGGCGCAGCATGGGCGTCCTCCGATGTGATTTGGGACGAGCCTAGCGCAGCGTCCGGGGCGGAGGAAAGACGGCCCGTACCGCGCCGCTACCGCTCCCCCTCCCCCGGCGTCAGGCCGTAGGGCGCGACCAGATCCCAGACGTGCTGCGGCACCATGTGGCGCAGACGCTTGGGGCGCTGGCGGCGCAGATGCAGGATGGTCTCGATCGCCTTCATCTCGAGCCGCGCGCGGGCGAACTCGAGCCCGCGCGGACCGATCTTCGGCATCAGCCAGGCGACCAGCGGGCGCAGGAAATCCGGCGTGCCGCGCACCGGCAAGCCGCCGGCGGCGCGCTCGGTGTTCTTCAGGAAGCCCTTCACGGGCGCCTTCCGGTTGCCACCGGTGCCCGGCGCGGCGAGACGCACCTCGTCGCCGAGCAGCGACAGAAGCTCCTCGCCGCGCTCGTTGCGGACCAGCAGCCACTGCTCGCCCTCGCCGCCCATGTAGCCGACCGTGATGTCGGCGAGCGCGTTGGTGTAGTCGACGCAGGTGCGGCAGGTGAGCGGGAAAAAGTCGCCCGGCAGCTTGGACAGTGGCAGCAGCAGGAACGGGATCCGCTTCTCGCTGCCGTCGGAAAAGCGCAGCTCGACGTGATAGTCGGCGCGGAACTCGAGATAGGTGATGGTCGAAGGATCGTCGGCGAGCAACGACAGAAAGCCGTGAAAATTCTCGGTCGTGGTGTTGTCCGAGCACGGCGTGCCGACGACGTAGATCTTGTCGAAGCCGAGCTCCTGCTCGATGGCGCGCAGTGCGTGGACCTGGCACGGGATGCCGACCACGGCGATGCGCTTGAAGCCCTGCGCCGCGGCCGGCTCCAGCAGCGCCAGCAGCGGCGCGTAGCCCATCCGCATGCCGCGGCACTGCGCCATGCCCTCGGGCCGCGTGACCAGCACGGGCCGTGGCCGCCAGCGGTCGGCCGGGTCGGCCGCCATGGCCAGCACCGCGTCGACGGCGCCGGTCTCCAGGAGCCGCTCGCCGATCCGGGTGACGATGCCGGTCCACTGCGCCCCCGGGCGCGGTGCCTTCAGCGCCGCCCGCAGCATCTTCCGGAACGGACCGAAGAACTGCTCGTCCGCCTTCGCCGGATCGCGGGCGCGGCCGTGCACGGCCGTCTCCATGGCCGGGTAGTCGGGCTTGAGGAACTGGCAGGCGTGGCCGCACCAGCCGGGCGTCGCCATGCGCGAGATGCCGCAATCGGTGCACAGGTCGCGCTTCACGGCGTCGCCGATCGGCGGCGTCCACACCGGGGGAAGCGGCGACTGGTCGATCGACGGCTGATGGAGGGTCACGGCCCGCTCCGCATGTCGCGGCGCCCGCCGCCGCGGCCGACGATAGGCCGAGCGACCTCAAACCGCCAAGCGGGTGAAACGCGGATGACTTTCGGGATGGGTCCGGCGGGCCGGTCTCGGCCGTTCAGCAATCGCTCACTGGGCGACGAGCGAGACGAAGCTCGGGCCGCCCGGCGCAGCGGCCACGGGCCGCCGGACCCATC
>NZ_NHSK01000159.1 GCF_016653355.1 Rhodoplanes elegans
CCCTCACCCGACGTCCGCGCTGATCGCGCGAACGTCGACCTCTCCCCGCGTGCGGGGAGAGGTGAGGCGCGCCCTGCCCCGGGCATAGCGCCCCTCCTCGACGTCGTCGATCTGAGCAAGTCGTTCGGCGGCGTGCGGGCCGTGGACGGGCTGAGCTTCACCGTAAAACGCGGCAGCATCGTCGGGCTGATCGGACCGAACGGCTCCGGCAAGACCACGGCGCTCAATCTCATCTCCGGCGCCATCCCGCCGCGCGGCGGCGAGATCCGGCTCGACGGCGCCGCCATCACGGGGCTGAAGCCGGACCGCATCGTCCACCGCGGCGTCGCCCGCACGTTCCAGCTCGTGCGCGTGCTCGGCGACCTCTCCTGCGCCGACAACGTGACGGCGGCGATCGCCTTCCGCCAGCATCCGCTGTGGGGCGACAAGGCGCGCCACCAGGCGACCGCCCTGCTCGCCCGCGTCGGCCTCGCCGGCCGCGACGCCGAGCCGGCCGGCAATCTCACCTACATCGACAGCAAGCGGCTGGAGCTCGCCCGCGCGCTGGCGCTCGATCCGAAGCTCCTGCTGCTCGACGAGTGGCTCGCCGGCCTCAACCCGACCGAGCTTCAGGAGGGCATCGCGCTAATCGCCTCGCTGAAGCGCGACGGCCTCACCATCGTGATGGTCGAGCACGTGATGGACGCGATCCGCTCGCTCTGCGACCGCTGCGTCGTGATGAACACGGGCCGGAAGATCGCCGACGGCACGACGGCCGAGGTGCTGACCGACCCCGAGGTGGTGCGGGCCTATCTCGGAGGCGCCGATGCTGAGGATTGAGGACCTCTCGGTGTCCTACGGCCGCCACCGCGCGCTCGACGGCGTCGCCCTGACGGCCGGCGCGGCCGAGATCGTCGTCGTGCTGGGCGCCAACGGGGCCGGGAAGTCGACGCTGCTGAAGACCATCGGCGGACTGCTGGCGCCGCATCCCGGCGCCAGCATCGCGCTGGACGGCGAGCCGCTGACCGGCAAGCCGGCGCACGACGTCGTCGAGGCCGGCATCGCGCTGGTGCCCGAGGGGCGCGGCATCTTCGGCGAGCTGACGGTGCGCGAGAACCTGCAGCTCGGCGCCTATCCGGCCCGCGCCCGCGCCGGCGAGAAGGCCAATCTCGACCGCATCCTCGCCCTCTTCCCGCGGCTCTCGGAGCGGATGAGCCAGACCGCCCGCACCATGTCGGGGGGCGAGCAGCAGATGCTCGCCATCGGCCGCGCGCTGATGTCGGCGCCGAAGCTCCTGCTGCTCGACGAGCCCTCGCTCGGCCTGTCGCCGCGGGTCTGCCGCGAGCTGTTCGCGGCGCTCGCCCGCATCAAGGCCGACGGCATCGGCATCCTGCTGGTCGAGCAGAACGCCACCGCGAGCCTCGCGATCGCGGACCGCGGCTACGTGGTCGAGACCGGCCGCGTCACGCTCCACGGACCCGCCCCGGCCTTGCGCGAAAACCCGGCCGTGCGCCGCGCCTATCTCGGACTGCCAGCACCTGCTACGTCCTCCCCCGAGGGCAACAACCCCCAGCCGACGAGGTCACCGATGCTCGACGTCACCATGATGGTCAACGACAAGGACACGCCTGCCGCCGCCGGCCGCACCTTCGAGCGCCTGAACCCGATCACGGGCGAGGTGGCGAGCCGCGCTTCGGCCGCGACGATCGCCGATGCCAATGCCGCCGCCGACGCGGCCGCCGCCGCCTTCCCGGCATGGTCCGAGATGGGGCCGAATGCGCGCCGCGCCATCCTCAACCTCGCCGCCGACAAGCTGGAGGCGCGTGCCGAGGACTTCGCCGAAGCGATGACGGCCGAGATCGGCGCCGCGGCGCCGTGGGCGCATTTCAACGTGCACCTCGCCGCCGGCATGCTGCGCGAGGCGGCCGCGATGACGACCCAGATCGCCGGTGAGGTGATCCCCTCCGACGTGCCCGGCCTCGTCGCCTTCGGGCATCGCCAGCCGGTCGGCGTGGTGCTCGGCATCGCGCCGTGGAACGCGCCCGTCATCCTCGGCGTGCGGGCGCTCGCCATGCCGCTCGCCTGCGGCAACACCGTGGTGCTGAAGGCCTCCGAAATCTGCCCGGCGACGCACCGGCTGATCGGCGAGGCCCTGCACGACGCCGGCCTGCCGGCGGGCGTCCTCAACGTCGTCACCAACGCGCCCGAGGACGCGCCGGCCGTGGTCGAGGCGCTGATCGCGCATCCGGCGGTGCGGCGCGTCAACTTCACCGGCTCGACGCGGGTCGGCCGCATCGTCGCCGAGATCGCGGCCAAGCACCTGAAGCCGGTGCTGCTCGAGCTCGGCGGCAAGGCGCCCTGCATCGTGCTCGACGACGCCGATCTCGACGCCGCCGTGGCCGGCGCCGCCTTCGGGGCGTTCGCCAACCAGGGCCAGATCTGCATGGCGACCGAGCGCATCGTGGTGATGGACGCGGTCGCCGACGCCTTCGTGCAGAAGCTCGCCGCCAAGGCGGCGGCGCTGCCGGCCGGCGACCCGCGCAAGGGGCCGGTCGTGCTCGGCTCGCTGGTCAGCCGCGAGGCGGCGGAGCGGGTCGGCGGGCTCGTCCAGGACGCGGTGGCGAAGGGCGCGGAGCTGCTCGCCGGCGGCAAGATCGACGGCACCATCATGAACGCCACCGTGATCGATCGCGTCACGCCGACGATGCGGCTCTACACCGAGGAGTCGTTCGGCCCGGTGGTCGCCGTCGTGCGGGTCGGCAGCATCGACGAGGCGGTGCGGGTGGCGAACGACACCGAATACGGCCTCTCGGCCGCGGTGTTCGGACGCGACATCCCGCGCGCCATGGCGGTGGCGCGCCGCATCGAGTCCGGCATCTGCCACATCAACGGCCCGACCGTCCACGACGAGGCGCAGATGCCGTTCGGCGGTGTGAAGGCATCGGGCTACGGCCGCTTCGGCGGCCGTGCGGCCATCGCCGAGTTCACCGAGCTTCGCTGGATCACGGTGGCGACGACGCCGCGGCACTATCCGTTCTGATCAGGCTCGCTTCCGGAGTCGGGAGGCAAAGCCATTGTTACCTCTCCCCGCGTGCGGGGAGAGGTCGACGTTCGCGCGATCAGCGCGGACGTCGGGTGAGGGGGCGTCGCCGCGAGTCTCTGCTGTACGGAAGCGCCCCCTCACCCGACTCGCCTCTTCGCGGCGAGCCACCCTCTCCCCGCGCGGCGGGGAGAGAGAAGACAGCGTCGCCCCATCAGCGTCGCTGATGCGACGCATAACCGGTTTCGGCTTTCCCGCTCCGGTCCGCCTCCGCTACGCTTCTCGTCTCGCCCCGGCCGCGCGACCGCGCGGCATCCCCCGCATGCGACGAGAGCACCGATGACCGACAGCCCGACCAGCGGCAAGACCATGATCCTCACCGGCGGCACCGGGGGGATCGGCCAGGCCATCGCGCGTCGCGCGGCGGCCGACGGCTGGGCGATCGGCTTCAGCTACGCCAGCGACGACGCCGCCGCGGCGACGCTGGTGGCAGAGCTCGAAGCCGCCGGCGCCCGCGCGATCGGCATCCGCGGCGACATCGCCGACGAGGCCCAGGTCGAGACCTTGTTCGACGCGGTCGAGGCCGCACTCGGGCCGCCGACCGCGCTCGTCAACAATGCCGGCATCACCGGGCCGATCGGCACCTTCCTGGCGGCGACGCCCGCCGTGATGCGGCGCGTCGTCGACGTCAACCTGATCGGCACGATGCTGTGCACGCAGCGCGCCGTGCGCGACTGGACGACGCGCAGCACCGCCGGTGCGGTCGTGAACATCTCGTCGATCGCCGCCGTGCTCGGCGCGCCGAACGAGTACGTGCCCTATGCGGCCGCGAAGGCCGGCGTGGAGACCTTCACGATCGGCCTCGGCAAGGAGCTGGGACCGACCGGCATCCGGATCAACGCGGTGTGCCCCGGCACCATCCAGACCGGCATCCACGCCAAGGCGGGCGAGCCCGGCCGCCCGGCCCGTGTCGTCGCGCGCGTGCCGATGGGCCGCATCGGCGAGCCCGACGAGATCGCGACCGCAGTGCTGTGGCTGCTCTCCGACGAGGCGTCCTACGTGACCGGCACGGTGCTCAAGGTCGCCGGCGGGCTGTGAGGGCCGCGCCGCACGTCGCGGTCATCGTTCCGTCATCGCCGCGTCAAGCCGGCGTAGCGGGCGCGGTCGAAAAGCTGCGGAGACATCCACCGAGGAGTCTCCATGACCCGCACGACCACGCTTCCCCTCGCCGCCGCCCTCGCGCTGGTGCTCGCCGTCCCGGCCTTCGCGCAGCAGGAATATCCGGCCGTGCTGGCCGGCCATGCCGTGTTCCCGGCCAGGACCTTCGTGGCCGCGCCGGCCGACGCGCCCGCCGACCTGAAGGTCTCCGGCAAGTTCACCACCGGCAAGCGCGTCGAGGCGATCGGCAGCGTGCCGGGCAAGTCGAACGGCCGCCCGACCAGCGTCGCCCTGCCGTTCGAGGGCCAGCCCGTGCAGGGCCAGTCGGGCGTCAAGGTGATGCCGGACGGCACGTTCCTGGTGCTCACCGACAACGGCTTCGGCGGCAAGGCGAACTCGCCAGACGCCATGCTGTTCTTCAATCGCTACAAGGTCGACTGGGCGGCCGGCACGTTCGAGCGGCTGGAGACCGTGTTCCTGCACGATCCCGACAAGAAGGTGCCGTTCCGCATCGTCCACGAGGGCACGCAGAAGCGCTATCTCACCGGCGCCGACTTCGATCCCGAAGGCATCCAACCGATCGGCGACGTGATCTGGATCGGCGAGGAGTTCGGCCCCTACCTGATCAAGGCCGACAAGACCGGCAAGGTGCTGGCCGTGATCGAGACCGTGGCCGACGGCAAGCCGGTGCGCTCGCCCGACCACTTCGCCGTCGCCTCGCCGGGCGCGCCGAACCAGACCGCGAGCTTCAACGCCCGCCGCTCCAAGGGCTACGAGGGCTTCGCCGCGTCCAAGGACGGCAAGTTCATCTACGGCCTGCTCGAAGGCGCGCTGTGGGACGCCGACAAGAAGGAGCTGGAGAATCTCGACGGCAAGCAGGCGGCGCGCATCCTCGAGTTCGACGTCGCTGCGGAGACGTTCACCGGCCGGTTCTGGTACTACCCGTTCGAGCAGAACGGCAACGCCATCGGCGACTTCAACATGATCGACGGCGCGACCGGCCTGGTCATCGAGCGTGACGACTTCGAGGGCACGGCCGACAAGGCCTGCCCGGCCGGCGCCACCGGCACAGCGACGGAGAGCTGCTTCGCGAGGCCGGCCCAGTTCAAGCGCGTCTACAAGATCGAGCTGTCCGACGCGACCGTCGGCAAGCCGGTGCGCAAGATCGGGTTCATCGACCTGATGAAGATCCAAGACCCCGACAAGAAGGCGAAGAAGCCGCTGACCGGCGGCGTGCTGACCTTCCCGTTCTTCACCATCGAGAACGTCGACCGGGTCGACGAGACCCACATCGTCGTCGGCAACGACAACAACCTGCCGTTCTCGTCGAGCCGCGAGCCGAACCAGGCGGACGACAACGAGTTCGTGCTGCTGACGGTCGGGGAATTCCTGAAGGCGAAGTGAGCGGCGCCGTTCGCCGCCGTGTCGTGGCCGGGCATGTCCCCATAGGCGCTAAGATAAGGGGATTTCCGTCGGAATCGGGATGTGATTCAAGTCGGAGATGGCAAGGAACCATCTTGATTCGACCGAGTGGGATCGGCTCGTCGAGGGGCTCGGTGGTGAAGCGGCACTGACCGCGTCGGCTCGGGAGCTGAAGGCGTTCGTGCGCGCCCGCGGGATTCGC